>NZ_JAVQNT010000045.1:0-277963 GCF_031799075.1 Acinetobacter sp. V91_7 | reverse complement strand
TGCGGATTTCTCCTGGTCGTTGGAAGGTTAATACTGAAAGCTTTAACGCGACCTGAGTAGTGATTAAGCATCGTGCATGTAATTTTGAATAGTTCCAAATTTTATTCAGCATTGGAGCTAGATCTTGCTCTTCTGTCACTGCAGCAAAATTCCCACCTTGTGGATTCGGCAACTCAATATCTTCTATTGGATTATATTGGATAAGTTTCTTTTTTCGGGCTGATTTAAAGATTTGATTCAAATCTGACTTTAAACGTTTAGCAACAGATAATGCTTCACGATCAATAATACGCTGGAAAACTTTTGCCTCTAATACCTCTACAGTGAGTTGAGGAAAACTCATATCACCAATGTAAGGATAAGCATCATGATTTAAACGACGAATAGTCTCTTCATCTTGTTTGCCTTCTAATTCTCGTTTTTTAAGCCACTCAGCACTAACTACACGAAACGTATGCTCCGCTTCTTTCTGTTTTTGATTTTTAGTTTCTAATCGCACTGTTGCAGGGTCGATACCCTGCTTAATTAGTTTCTTATATTCATCACGAACTAAACGAGCTTCTTCCAAAGTAACTTCAGGATACGTCCCTAAAGACAAATCATTGCGTTTACCAATATAAGGGCGGGTATAATTAAATATCCAGTATTTGCTACCGCTAGAATCAATACGTAAGTAAAGATTACCCCCATCAGGAAGCTTATACATTTTATCAGGATTAGCTTTTGCTTTTTTAACCTGTAAAGCGGTCAGTTTATTGATTCCACGTGAAGTCATAACGCTATAAACAAAAAAAATGCAGCAAGAGATTATCTTACTGCATTTTTTACTACTTTATAACCGCTCATTGACGTACTGTGTCATAGCTTGCTATATCGTTTGTTTCTGACTTTAACCTTATAAGTCAATAACTTATACAGCGTTAAACAGTGTCAGAAACTTCAATGTGGCGGAAGCGGTGAGATTCGAACTCACGGAGGACTCACACCCTCGTCGGTTTTCAAGACCGGTGCATTAAACCGCTCTGCCACGCTTCCATGTGCGTAAGAATACAAAGCTTATTCATTTTATTCAAGAAAAATATCATCGCTTTGTGTTCAAGTGCGTATTGTTTCATCAAATATTACAATCGAGCAGCCAATTCTGCTCCTTCTTTGATCGCACGCTTCGCATCTAGCTCCGCTGCGAGCTTTGCACCACCAATAATGTAGTAGTTCGCTATAGTCGACTCACCTTCTTTTGGCATCAAGTCTTTTACCGACTCTTGACCTGCACACACCACAATCGTATCGACACGTAAAAGCTGGTCTTGACCATTGTGCTCAATCCAAAGCCCTTCATCAGTGACTGCTTTATATTGCACACCACGGAGCATACGCACGCCATGCTTTTTAAGCTGTGCGCGATGTACCCAACCTGAAGTCTTGCCAAGCCCAATACCGAGTGGTGTTGTTTTACGTTGCAGTAAGTAAATCTGGCGAACGGGAAGTTCAACTACTGGTGGTTGCATACCACCTTCAGAAATATAGTTTGGATCTGGGTCTACGCCCCATTCACGTTGCCACTCGGCTAAAGGTTGAGGCTGGGGTTGATGTGGCGGTTTAAGTAAAAACTCTGACACATCAAAACCAATACCACCTGCACCAATCACTGCAACTTTTTGCCCAACTTCTGCACCTTTTAAAACCTGAGCATAAGAAAGAACTTGTGGTGCATTACTTCCTTCAATTTTTAATGCGCGAGGGATTACGCCTGTTGCAACAATCACTTCATCAAAACCTTCACGTTCAAGTTGCTCACGGTTCACGCGAGTATTTAAACGTACATCCACCCCAGTTTTTTCGAGTTGGACTTTAAAGTAGCGAATCGTTTCGTGAAACTCTTCTTTACCCGGCACCACCTTAGCAAAGTTGAACTGACCACCCACATCTGAAGTCGCTTCAAATAAAGTGACCGCATGACCACGGCTTGCCGCAACGGTTGCTGCTGACATACCAGCAACCCCGCCACCAACAACAGCAATACGTTTAGGCTGCTTGGTTTTTAAATAAACCAGTTCAGTTTCATGACCTGCACGTGGGTTCACTAAACAAGACACGCGCTTATTTTTAAAAGCATGGTCTAAACATGCTTGGTTACAAGCAATACAGGTATTAATTTCATCAACGCGGTTAGTCGCTGTTTTGTTTACCCAAAAAGCATCGGCCAATAATGGGCGTGCCATTTGAACCATATCTGCTTTGCCAGTTGCCAAAATTTCTTCGGCAGTTTCAGGCATGTTAATGCGGTTTGAAGCAATAATCGGAATAGAAATATGTTGTTTTACATGTGCTGTATAATCGACAAAAGCAGCACGAGGTACAGACGTTACAATGGTTGGTACACGTGCTTCATGCCAGCCGATGCCCGTATTTAATAACGTTACGCCTGCCTTTTCTAAAGCTTTGGCAACAATCACGACTTCTTGCATGGTGTTACCGTCATGAACTAAATCGAGTAAAGACAAGCGGAAACAAATAATAAATTTCTCGCCGACTTTGGCACGAATCGCTTTAACAATCTCGACCGGAAAACGCATACGGTTTTCAATGCCACCGCCCCAGCGGTCAGTACGGTGGTTCACGTGACTACTTAAAAACTGGTTAATTAAATAACCTTCCGAGCCCATAATTTCGACACCGTCATAGCCTGCTTTTTTGGCAATGTCAGCGCACTGAGCATAATCTTCAATTGTGCTGAGAATATTTTTTTCAGAAAGCTGGCGTGGTTTAAACGGCGAAATTGGAGATTTAATGGCTGTTGAAGACACAACAAATGGTTGGTAACCATATCTGCCCGCATGCAAGATTTGCATTAAGATTTTAGAGCCATGTTTATGAACAGCATGCGTTACCAGACGGTGCTGAGGAACATCAAATAGACTGTTCATGGTTCCGCCAGCAGGTGCTAACCACCCTTGACGGTTCGGTGAAATACCGCCTGTCACAATCAGGCCAACCCCACCTTTGGCACGCTCTTCAAAATAAGCAGCCAGTTTTGGGTAATTATAGAAACGGTCTTCTAAGCCCGTATGCATGGATCCCATCACCACACGGTTTTTAATAGTGGTAAAGCCTAAATGTAATGGTTTTAATAGATTGGCGTAACTTGTCATGCTGCGTCCCAATAGTTTTTTTGCAACTTGTTGCATAGTACTTTAATACTTTTTTTCCGCTTTTGGATGACCCAGTAAAGAAATTTATTGGAGCTTATGGTCAATCCATCAAAACCAATCGTATTACTTTTATTTAATAACACTAATGAAATCTGGTTCTTTCTCCAATTTATATAATAAAAACTGCATAATCACGCCAAGAATGATGACACTTCATATTCATCCTATTTTCTTTTAAGTCATTAAAAGTCTTTTCTTATTTGAACAACAATACTTCATTCACCTCTTCTTATTCTATAAATGAACTTATATTTTTTAAGAAATTAAAACTTCAAATCAGAACAAGTGAATTAATGCTTTTTTTGCCAAAAAAAGCACCATGAATAGTGCTACAATAGCCGCCATTCAGAATTCTCGAGACCACCTATACGGGGTCTTTTTTATAAATGTTAGGATTAGCAATGACTGATAATGCAACTATCTTGCAGCATGTACCAGTAGGCAAAAAAGTTGGGATTGCCTTCTCCGGAGGCCTAGACACTTCAGCTGCTCTATTGTGGATGAAACAAAAAGGCGCAGAGCCTTATGCATACACTGCAAACTTAGGCCAGCCTGATGAAGATGACTACGATGCAATTCCAAAGAAAGCAGAACAATACGGCGCTGTAAAAGCTCGCTTAATTGACTGCCGCTTACAACTTGCGCTCGAAGGTATTGCTGCAATTCAGTGTGGTGCATTCCATATCAGTACAGGTGGTGTTCCTTATTTCAATACGACTCCATTAGGTCGTGCAGTAACAGGTACAATGTTAGTTACTGCAATGAAAGAAGATGACGTAAACATCTGGGGTGACGGTTCAACTTATAAAGGCAACGATATTGAACGTTTCTATCGTTATGGTTTGTTGACCAACCCGAATCTTAAAATTTACAAGCCTTGGTTAGATCAAAACTTCATCGATGAACTCGGTGGCCGTGCTGAAATGTCACAGTTCCTGATCGACAACGGTTTTGACTATAAAATGTCAAAAGAAAAAGCGTATTCAACTGACTCAAACATGTTGGGTGCAACTCACGAAGCAAAAGATCTTGAATACTTAAATGCTGGTATCAAAATCGTTGACCCAATTATGGGCGTTGCTTTCTGGAAAGATGAAGTTGAAATCAAACCAGAAGAAGTGACTGTACGCTTTGAAGAAGGTGTGCCTGTTGCGTTAAATGGTCAAACTTTTAACAATCCAGTTGAACTTATTCTTGAAGCAAACCGTATTGGCGGTCGTCATGGTTTAGGTATGTCTGACCAAATCGAAAACCGTATTATCGAAGCGAAATCTCGCGGTATTTATGAAGCACCGGGTATGGCCCTTCTTCATATTGCTTACGAGCGTTTAGTTACTGGTATTCATAACGAAGATACCATCGAACAATACCGCATTAACGGTTTACGTTTAGGTCGTTTACTTTACCAAGGTCGTTGGTTCGACTCTCAAGCGCTTATGTTGCGTGAAACTGCACAGCGTTGGGTTGCTAAAGCTGTTACCGGTGAAGTTACTCTTGAACTTCGTCGTGGTAATGACTACACCATCATGAACACTGAATCTCCAAACTTAACGTACGAAGCTGAACGTTTAACAATGGAAAAAGGCGATTCAATGTTCTCGCCTATGGACCGTATTGGTCAGTTGACTATGCGTAACCTCGACATTACCGATACACGTGCAAAACTTGGTATCTATACAGATGCTGGTTTACTTTCAATCGGTCAAGGTTCTGCTATTCCTCAATTAGACAGTAAGAAAAAATAATTATCTTATAGCGTCAAAAAAGGCCACCTATTAAGGTGGCCTTTTTATTTTTTAAAATTCATTCAGGCAATTTCGGCGACTTGTAAAGGTTGATAATAAATCTGGTTACGTCCAAGTTGCTTAGCCCGATATAAAGCTTGATCGGCAGCATGAATTAAATTTTCCTGAGTTACTCTTAAGCCTTCTGTGTAAACAGTAAAACCTAGACTAATCGTCACATGCTTAGAAACTAATGATGCAGCATGAGGAATCGCTTGACGTTCTATAGCTTTATAAATATTGGCTGCCACCGCATATGCACCTTGAGCCGGTGTTTTTGGTAAAAGAACCACAAATTCCTCTCCGCCATAACGGGCAACAAAATCAACATGACGAATCGAATTTTTAATTGCAGAGGCAATAGACGAGATGACCTTGTCTCCCATCTGGTGTCCATAACAATCGTTATAGTTTTTAAAAAAATCGATATCAATAAATAAAACTGCTAATGGACGTTGTTCTTGCTTTGCCCGATAGTAAAAAAAGTCAAACATCTCATCGAAAGTACGTCGATTAGAAATTTTAGTGAGCGCATCTTGCTGACTCAAATGAAGCAACTCAGATGCCTCAATACGTAAAATCTGTTCGTTAAGCTCAGCAAGCTCATTATTTAAAAAAAGGCTTCTTTCTCTAGACGTGAGCATCGTACTAATTGAAAAACCCAAAATACAGCTACCAAACAGCGCCCTTCCCAAAGCGATATAGTCACAATTTGCTTGCAATAAAATCAATAGAGAAAAAACACAAATTGCTGCGATCAGACCGACATAAAGCATATGCAAAGGCTTTATACCGCTCAAGATAAAGCCGAGCATATATAGAAAAGAAAGTAGTAACATCGACTGATTTTTAAGAGCGATATTTCCTACACTAAGAAGCAACATTGCATTGACAATAATGGTAAAAAAAACAATTCCGCATGCAGCAATATAAAAATATTCAGAGAGTTTCTTAAACTTTGCAAATACCCAAAATAACAGTAGCGCACCTGCAATATTAATTGCACTTAATATGCAGTAAATAAAATCCCAAGTTATGTAAGGTACACCTATCACCAAATAGTCTGTAGGTAGCGCTAGCAAAATAAAAATAAGATAGGTTAGAACACCACTTGCTAAAAATTTTGAGATATTTTGTTTTGTTCGCTCAAGATTTAAGCACCAGAATTTTTTTTCTAATTGATGAGGCAAAGGTGTATTGGCATAACGATGGGTATGTAAAGTTACCAGATATTCTATTTCTTCTTTTGCCTTGAGTAATTCATGTACATTTCCCCTATTTACCACTACCCGTTTCCTGCCTCTTACACATTAACAAAATATAACATTATTTTTTAACGCCTCTTGCGCTTTATTTTGCCATTTGTCCGTAATTCTCGTTACCATTTTCACACTTTATCGATTATCATTTGTTTTATTTCGAAGTTTGAACTGCCTTGGACTCTATTACCCTGCTCCAGCCAGATGACTGGCATGCACATTTACGTGATGGTTTAGCATTAAAACGTACCGTACCTGATTTGGCTAAACAGTTTGCTCGTGCGATCTGTATGCCAAACCTTGTTCCGCCAGTAAAAACTGTGGAAGAAGCATTAGCTTACCGTGAACGTATTCTTGCTCATGTTCCAGAGGGCCTGAATTTTGACCCGCGTATGGTGCTTTATTTTACTGACTTCACCTCACCAGACGAAGTTCGTAAAATTAAAGAATCTGGACATGTAAATGCAATTAAACTTTACCCAGCTGGCGCGACCACCAACTCTGATAACGGTGTAAGTGACATTCGTAAGGTTTATGCAGTTATTGAGCAATTAGAAGAGCATCAAGTTCCGTTATTACTTCATGGTGAAGTAACTCATAACCACGTCGATATTTTTGACCGTGAAAAACGTTTCCTTGATGAAGTACTCAACCCGCTTTTAAAACAGTTTCCAAAACTTAAAGTGGTGCTTGAGCACATCACCACAAGCGATGCGGCTCATTTTGTTTTAGAGCATGACCGTAATGTTGCTGCAACAATCACGCCTCAGCATTTATTATTTAACCGTAATGACATGTTGGTTGGTGGTATTAAACCGCATTTCTATTGTTTACCAATCTTAAAGCGCCAAACACACCAAACAACTTTGCTTGAAGTTGCAACGAGTGGTAATCCTAAATTTTTCTTAGGTACAGACAGTGCACCCCACTCGCAAGATGCAAAAGAAAATGCGTGTGGCTGTGCGGGCTGTTATAGTGCACCAAATGCAATTGAACTTTATGCTCAAGCATTTGACCAAGTAGGCAAATTAGAACGCCTAGAAGGCTTTGCAAGCCATTTTGGCGCAGACTTTTACGGTCTACCACGTAATACTTCTACTATTACCTTGGTAAAAGAAGATAATCTTGTACCAGAATCTTTTGATTATTTAGATGATCAAAAAATTATCCCGCTGCATGCCGGGAAAACGCTGCAATGGAGAAAAGTGTGACACAAGAAACCTCTGTCCCGGTCATTGGCCAACGTTTTCGTGGCTTCTTACCTGTTGTTGTTGACGTTGAAACGGCAGGTTTTAATGCCCAGACAGATGCATTGCTAGAAATTGCGTGCATTCCAATTGTGTATGATGCTCAGGGACAATTTGTCCCTGGTCCAGCATTTCATGCACACATTAACCCGTTCGAAGGGGCTAACCTCGACCGCCGTTCGCTAGACTTTATTGGTATTGATCCATTCAATCCAATGCGTATGGCAATGGCTGAAGATGAACGGACTGCATTACGCCGTATTTTTAAATCAGTCAATGACGTTCGTAAACAACAACATTGTACCCATGCAGTGTTGGTTGGTCATAACGCCCATTTTGATCTTGGCTTTGTTCAAGCAGCGATTGCACGTACAAGCACAAAAAACCAGAATCCATTTCATAGTTTTTCAGTGATGGATACGGTTACTTTAAGTGCTGTTATGTTTGGGCAAACTGTCCTTGCCAAAGCCTGTATTCAAGCTGGAATTGAGTTCGATGGTAAAGAAGCACACTCTGCTTTATACGATACTCAGAAAACTGCTGAACTGTTTTGCTATATTTTGAACAAACTGTCTCCTTACCTACTTGACAGTTTGGTGGCGGCTTCTTAAGATACCGCCATCCTCAACGTCCCTATCGTCTAGAGGCCTAGGACATCGCCCTTTCACGGCGGTAACCGGGGTTCGAATCCCCGTAGGGACGCCATTATTCTATTCTTATAAAATTTCTTTTTATTTTCTTAACATTCTATTTGTTTTTTTTAACCTCTCTTATTTCAAAATAAAATACATTTGTATTTAAATATCACTAATCCAGTATTTCTTTTACATAGATTTACAATATAATAATTCTTATTTTTATACTGATATTTATTATCAAATAGGTTTTAAATGGATCTTAAGCTTCGCCTCCTCTCCCTGAGCATTGCTCAAATCTGCTGTTTATCACCTGCTTTTGCAGAAACAGATCATTCTTCAACTACTCTTGCGACGATTAAAATTAAAGCCCAACAAGCATCTGACCAAACTTATAAAATCGATAGCTCTAGTAGCGCAACACGTAGTGAAATCGCATTAAAGGATACACCGCAATCGGTCAGTGTTGTGACCCAAAAAGTAATTGAAGATATCGGGGCGACACGCTTAATTGAAGCTCTTGATTTAGCAGGTGGCGTTGGACGAGCGAATAACTTTGGTGGTCAAGGCTTAACTGGTTTTAACCTTCGTGGTTTCACCAGTGGTGAATTTTATCGTAACGGATTTCCAATTAACCGTGGTTATCCAAATGCACCAGATAGCAACACCATTGAACGTATAGACGTTTTACGTGGCCCCTCTTCTAGCTTATATGGCCGTGGTGATCCAGGCGGTACGTTTAACTTAATTTCTAAAACACCGAAGTCTGAGCAACAAACCACTTTAGGTGCTCAGCTTAACAGTGAAGGTTTATATCGCACCACTGTAGACACCACAGGCACCATTCCAAATGCAGAAAATATCGGTTATCGCCTAAATGTGATTGCAGAAGGCGGCGATAGTTATCGTGACCATGTCGAATCTAAACGATACGGAATTGCACCAGTCATTCAATGGCAAGCTTCTGACGCCACTAAAGTCACTTTTGAGGCCGATATTTTACGTAACCAGCATCCACTTGATCGTGGTCAAACACGCTATGTTGGTCAGAAGTCTTTTAATAGTTCACCAGAAACTTATTTGTGGGAAACAGGTAAATATAACAACCGAATCTACAATGATAACAACATGACTCAATTACGAGTCGAACATGACCTTGGAAATGACTGGAAGCTCAATGCGGGCGTGCAATATTTAAATGGCAAATTGCATGGCTATGCAGTAGAAGGAAATCAGGTTAATGAAAAAGATATAGAAAAAATTGACAGAAATTACAACTATCGCGAATTAAAATGGCAAGACACTGATGCACAAATTAACCTAACAGGTAATTTCCAACTTTTAGGTTTAGCACATACATTAGTGACTGGGCTTGAATATGAAAACTACGATTACAAGTCATATATTATTCGTTCAGATCCTAAGTTAAATAACTACCCAATCAATATTAATGATCCTGTTTTAGGTCAGCCTCTACCCGAGCTTAAAAAGGTTGCGACCCATGACCGTGAAAATTTAAAAACAACTGCTCTTTTTGTACAAGATCAAATTGATTTAAATGAGCGTTTAAGTGCTTTATTGGGTTTACGCTTTGAACACTATGAGCATGACTATAAAAACCTATTACCGAATACTACAAATTGGAATACCAGTCATGATGCCTTTATTCCTCGTTTAGGGTTAGTTTTTAAAGCCCGTGATGATCTTTCAATCTACAGTAATGCTGCAAAATCATTTAAACCAAACACGGGCGCTAATCGCAATGGAGAAGGTTTTGACCCTGAAGAAGGCATCGCTTACGAGTTAGGTTTTAAATGGCAAGCGCTAGACAATATGTTGTCGGTTGACTCTGCTATCTTTTATGCAGAAAAAGAAAATGTATTAACTATCGATCCTATTGATTCAGCCTATAAGGTTTCTGCTGGTGAAGTTCGTAGTCGTGGTATTGAGCTAAATATTGCAGGTCAGATTACGCCTGCTTGGAAAATTATTGGTGGATACGCATATACAGATGCTGAAGTGACTAAAGACAACACTTTGCAAAAAGGAACCGCTTTAGCCAATATTCCAAAGAATAGTTTTAACCTTTTAAATATTTATGAATTTCAGGGTGGAGCTTTACAAGGTTTAGGTCTAGGGTTTAATCAAAAATATATTGATAAGCGCGCAGGACAAACAGCCAATAGTACTTATACTATGAAAGGTTATGCAGTTACTGATTTGGTTTCTTATTATCAAGCAACACCAAAACTTCGTCTTAACTTAGACTTGAAGAATATTTTTGATAAAGTTTATGATGAAAGTGCCTTTAATTTATATGCTTATCCGGGCGAACCACGTACCGTTCAGTTTGGTATGAGCTATACGTTCTAACTTGAAAATATAAAAAATCCTTTCACGGCGATAACCCAAGTTCTAATCCCATAAGGATTTCAAACTCTAAAAAACCACTGCATTTTTAATGCAGTGGTTTTTTATTGATTTTCTCTCATAAAAATATAATCTTTTGATTTATAAATACTTTATTATACTTAAGTTATCTTCTGTCCTATACTAAGAGTAGATCAAAACTATAATTTGAACATGACATGCAAATTCGATTATTTCATCTACAAAATTCACGCTCTCAACGCATTATTTGGTTTTTAGAAGAATTAGGACTCAATTATGAGCTCATTATTCAATACCATTCAGATGTAGACGAAAATAAAAACTCAGCCCACCAATTATCAAAATTTCCTACTATCGAAATCATTGAACAAGGAGAAATTTCAATCTTAGCTGAAACCTCAGCTATCTTAGATTACTTATCTCATTTACATCCCCAATTGGGACAGAACAATTTATTAAGCCAACAGCTCCAAAATTTTTATTATTGGAAAAATTATTGTGAGGCGACATTCATTCCCGATTTGGTACTCAAACAAATCTTTCACCAAATTGTACAACGTACACCTTTTCCAATCCGTTTCATTCCTAAACTTTTAAAATATGGATTTGATCAAGGCTATCTAAATCAATCATTACAACGACAAATGAGCATGATTGATAAACATTTAGAGCATCACTTATGGTTTGCTGGAGATCAGTTTACTATTGCTGATATTTTGATGTGGTTTCCATTACTGGCTTGCTCACAAAATTACAGCCAGTTTAAACATATACAGCGTTATCTTGCCCAAATAGAAAACAGACCTGCCTTTAAGAATGCTTTAATTAAAGGCCAATGGTCTGCTTCTACATTTAACGCTTACTGGACTATTGCATGGTAATTAATTTACGCAGATTTACGTGAATTCACGCGACCTTTTACCACAGCTTTAATATTGCCTTTGGCATAATTAAAAAAGACGACGAGTGGTGAAAGTTTTGGATTTGGCTTTTTGCCTTTACCAATTGTCTTAAATTGAGCGGCATACCAAATAATTTCCATGATTGCCATTTTGTCGACAAAAGGTAGGCCTGTTTTAATTGGTTTTACTGCATAGCGCACGTCCTGCCCTGCAATTAAACGATCTGTTAAATCAGTCTCAACTGCAAGCGGACGCGCAATACCAATAAAATCACAAGCCCCACTTGCGAGTGCAGCATTCATCCCTTCTACAGTACGGAATCCACCTGTCACCATGAGTTTACATTTAACGTGTTGGCGGATCTTTTCAGCAAAATCTAAAAAGTATGCTTCACGAGCAATCGTACTTGTCTTGCGCTTGTCAGCTTTAGCCCCTGCCATTGCAGGTGCTTCATAGGTGCCGCCTGAAATCTCAATCAAATCAATGCCAGCTTCATCTATCGCTTTAAATACTGAAATCACATCTTCTTCAGTAATTCCACCACGTTGGAAATCGGCAGAGTTCAGTTTGACTGAAATGATAAAATTCTCGGAAGTTGCTTCGCGAACAGCCTTATAAACTTCTAATAAAAAGCGTGTACGGTTTTCAACTGAACCACCCCACTGGTCGGTACGCTTATTCGTTAAAGGCGATAAGAACTGGCTAATCAAATATCCATGCGCACCGTGTAATTGCACCCCTTCAAAACCTGCTTTTTCACAAATACGTGCAGCGGTTGCAAATCGATTAATGATATCTAGAATTTCATCATGAGTCAGTTCACGTGGCGTTCCAAACATAGCCGCTAAAGCTGGGCTAAATGGTACTGCTGACGGTGCGACAGTCTCTTTATTTAATCCTTTTGGACACTGACGCCCTGGATGGGACAATTGAATCAACTGCACCATCCCATATTTTTTACCTAATGCTGCCCACTCTTTTAAGCGCTCTAAATCCCGTTCGGTTTCAATAACAACAACACCGGGTTCATTTTTTGCGCCCACATTGACCATGACGTTGCCTGTGATTGCACAGCCAAGCCCACCTTTTGCCCACGCCCCATATAAGCCTAAATGCAAGTCATTTGGTTGACCTTCATAATTTGCAAGCGCCTCACTCATTGCACCTTTAATAATTCGGTTTTTGAATGTGGTATTGCGAATTGTGATGGGTTGAGCAATCTGGTTCATGGTTAACCTCTTTTTGGTTTTAGAGCAATTGCTCTAATTTAGACGAGTTATAGGGCATGTCAAGTCATAATCGATAACTGACAATAGCATATGTCAATTTTAAAGAATATAAAAATATGCAACTTTTTGCATAAAATACAAAAACAAACTATTCCATTTAAAAACAATTGTTTAATAATTTATTTTAAAAGTTTGCTTTAATTAATTGTCTTGTATATTCAGTTTTAGGCTTAGAAAACAACAGTTCGGTTTTCTGATATTCAACAACTTGTGCACGGCGCAATACCATGACTTTATGGCACAACGATTTGACTATATTTAGATCATGGCTAATAAAGATATAGCTCAAATGTTCAGTTCTCTGTAATTGTCGTAAAAGCTTAATGATGGCTTTTTGTGTAGTTCGGTCTAATGCAGAAGTCGGTTCATCCAAAATTAAAAGTTTAGGCTGAACCACTAAAGCTCTTGCCAAAGCAACCCGTTGACGTTGTCCTCCAGAGAGTTCGTGTGGGTAACGATGTTGAAAATCTTCAGGCAGTTCAACCTTATTAAGAACAGATTTAACTTGTTCTTGAATCTGACTGTTCAATACTTCTTTTACTTTTAAACCTTCAGCAATAATCTGCCCCACCGTCATTCGAGGGTTCAAACTACCAAACGGATCTTGGAATACAAGTTGAAAATCAGATCTCGCCAAACGTAAAGCTTTGGGAGCCAACTGATTCAAATCTTGTCCTAAAAAATTAATCCGCCCTTCACTTTTAATGAGCCGTACTAAAGCCAGAGCCAAAGATGACTTTCCAGCACCACTTTCCCCAACGACCCCAAGTGATTCACCTTGAGCAAGATCAAAACTTAAACCTTCTATTGCAGTCACATAGCCTTGAACGCGATTGAAAATACCTTTTCTAATTGGAAATTGCACGCTGAGTTCTTGAACGGACAAAACATTCTTTTCTATTTCAAGAGATTCTGCATTTCCAAAATCATGTTCTAATAATTGCTGTGTATAAACGGTTTTAGGATTTTCAAAAATCTGGCTAAGCTCACCTTGCTCTACAACACGGCCACTTTGCAATACAACCAGTTCATCGGCATATTCACGTACCAAATTTAGGTCATGGCTAATTAAAATGAGTGCCATTCCATATTTTGATTGTAAAGATTTTAAGAGTTCTAAAATCTGAATCTGTAAAATCACATCAAGTGCTGTAGTCGGCTCATCAGCAATCAAAATTTTGGGTTGCAGTGCCAATGTCATGGCAATCATGACACGTTGTCGTTGACCGCCAGAAAGCTCATGTGGATAGCGTTTTAGAATCTGTTCTGGCTCACTAATTCCGACATCTGTGAGTAACTCAATGACTTGTTGTAGACCATCCTTTTTACTCAAACCTAATAAAACAAGGTTTTCACCCACAATCTTTTCAACCTGATGTAGTGGATTTAAAGCCGTGGCAGGTTCTTGAAAAATCATGGCAATTTGTCGACCACGCACATTGGATTGAGCTCTTTCATCTATCTCAAGCATATTTTGAGGGCCAATCCAAACGCGACCTGTTATTTCTAATTTTTCTTGTAGTAACCCCATGATTGCTAAACAGCTAAGTGATTTACCTGAGCCACTTTCCCCAACAATAGCCAGTGTTTCCCCTTCACTAAGCTGCAAATTAAGGTCTTCTAACAAAATCTTTTGATCTAGCGTTTGAATAGAAAGATGTTCTACCTTCAACAATGTAGGAGTAAATTTTGTATTATTTTCTTGGGTCAAAAGCATCACGAACAGCCTCCCCAATATAAATTAAAAGTGAAAGAACAATAGCCAGGCTAAAAAAACCTGAAATCGCTAGCCATGGTGCATCTAAATTATTTTTACCTTGGAGCAATAACTCCCCTAACGATGCTGCATCGGGTGGTAAGCCATAGCCTAAAAAATCAAGAGCAGTTAAGGCACTAATATTAGTTGTTAAAATAAATGGTAATTGGGACAAGCTCGAACTGATTGCATTCGGCAAAATATGCTTAAAAATAATAACGCGATCAGTCACTCCTAACACTTGAGCGGCACGAACATAATCAAGCTGGCGAGCTTTTAAAAATTCTGCCCTGACAATCCCCACTAAAACTGTCCAGCCAAAAAATAACATAATGAAAAATAGCCAATATACATTGGGTACAAACATGCTGACCAAAATCATGACCATAAATAACATGGGTAAGCCATTCCAGACTTCAACCAAACGTTGTCCCAATAAATCTACCCAACCGCCATAGTAACCTTGAATAGCACCCACAGTAATGCCAAACAAAGCAGAACAAAAGGTTAAGGCCAAACCAAAAAGTAAAGATACTCTTAAACCATAGAGAATACGGGCAAAAACATCTCTTCCCTGATCATCAGTTCCTAACCAATTCTGCTTGGAGGGTGGTGATGGTACAGGAACTGCTAAATCTAAATTGGGAGTTTGATATGAAAATTTAATAAGTGGCCAGACTGCCCATCCTTGAGCATTAATAAGTTCTTGCACAGCCGGATCTTTATAATCTGCTTCTGTTTCAAACACGCCGCCAAACGTCGTTTCTGGATATGTCTTAAACACAGGCAAATAGTAAGAATCCTCATACTTCACCAGTAAGGGCTTATCGTTAGCAATCAACTCCGCAGCTAATGAGAAAATCAAAATTAGACTAAATAAAATAAAGCCAGCCCAACCTAATTTATGTTGTCTAAAACGTTGTAATCGTGTCCGCACAATCAAAGACATTATTTGCCTCCTTGTGCGTCAAAGTGAACCCGAGGATCAATCCATTGGTACAGCACATCACAAATGAGACGTAAGATTAGACTAAATAAAGTAAAGAAAAATAGGGCACCAAAAATAACAGGATAGTCCCGCTGGACAATGGCTTCAAAGCCCAATAAGCCCACACCATCTAAATGAAAAATAATTTCTACAAAGAGATTACCCACAAAGAAAATACCCGCTAGCACTTCTGGCAACCCTGCGAGTACGACTAAAATAGCATTACGAAATACATGCTTATATAAGACTTGCTGGCTATTCAATCCTTTTGCATAAGCAGCTAAAACATAGGGTTTATTGAGTTCTTCTAAAAACGAATATTTGGTTAAATACGTTAAACTGGCAAAACCGCCTAATACCATCGTAATAAGTGGCAAAGTCATATGCCATAAATAGTCGGTAACTTTATCCCAAAGACTGAGTTGATGAAAATTATCTGACACAAGATTTTGTAATGGAAACCATTGAAAATAAGAGCCACCTGCAAAAAAAACCACAAGCAAAATAGCGAATACAAAACTTGGTACAGCATACCCCACCACAAGTACTAACGAAGTGGAGCGATCAAACCATGAACCTTGCTGTCTTGCCTTCTTAATACCAAGCGGAATAGAAATTAAATAAATCAGAAAAGTACTTACCAGCCCAAGCGAAATAGAAACCGGCATTTTGTCCCACAACAATTGCACGACTGGTTTATCTTTAAAAAAACTCTGTCCAAAATCTAAAGTTAAATAGCCTTTTAACATGAGGAAAAAGCGTTCAGGAGCAGAACGATCAAAGCCATACTGCGCCTTAATTTGTTCAACCATTTCAGCACTTAAACCTTGAGTACCTTGATAATAAGTCTCTGCACTTAATGCACGTCCAATTCCCAAATCACCTTCAGCTTGATGTATTGCTTGCTCAACTGGCCCACCCGGTGCAATTTGCACAACCACAAAGTTAATCAATAAAATGACAAACAATGTGGGAATCATTAAAAGAAGTCGCTTGAGAATATATGAACCCATATAACAGGATTTCCTTTATGGTAGGTGCTTTTTATTGTTGATGTAAATATTTAGCAACTTTTTTGGCTTTGTTTGCATCACTCCACCAATAATCTATTCCAGACGAAAGTGCTGGTTTAGTTTTAGGTTGTTGATACATATTCCAATAAGCATACCAGTTTTCACCTTTACCATAGGTCGGAATTTGATAATAACCAGCCCTCAGTAATCGATCGAGAATACGAGTATAAATAATCTGTTGGTCACGGCTCTTACTCGCAACAAGTTTTGAAATCACTTGATCAATTACGGGGTTGCGAATACCCGCATAATTGTAATTTCCATCCTGCGCTGCTGCGATGCTCCCCCAAAACTGAGTCTGTTCATTGCCCGGATTGAGAGATTGAGGCAGATTCATCGTAGTCATATCAAAGTCATAACGGCGGGTGCGCTCTAAATATTGCGGAGCGTCTACTTGACGTAAATTAACCTGAACACCGATTTTTTTAAGATTACGGACAAAGGGCATTAATGTTCGTTGTTTGCCATCTTGTTGAATTAAAAACTCAAGCTGAACTTTTTTACCTTCAGGCGTCAACAACTGTCCATCTTTAACTTTATAACCAGCCTGTATAAGCAGCTGCCGCGCAATTAATAAATTTTGACGGTTAAATCCACTCGCATCCGACACTGGGTATTTCCAGTTTGCTAAAACACCTTGCTGCATGAGTGGAGATAACTTAGGCAATAACGGCTTTAACAACTCTAATTCAGTTTTCGAAGGCTGACCCGTTGCAGCCAATTCGCTATTTTCAAAATAACTTTGTAGGCGTTGATATTGACCATAAAACAAAGCTTTATTCTGCCATTCAAAGTCATAGGCATAGGTTAAGGCTTGCCTAAAACGAATATCATTTAAGGGTTTTCGTCGTGTGTTAAAGACATAACTTTCAGTGGCGATGGGATTATGGTGACGGAACTTATATTGAGTAACTAACCCTGCTTTTACTGCCGGAAAACGATAATCGGTTACCCATTTTTTGGGGTTAGTTTCTTCATGCAAGGTGTATTGCCCAGATTTAAACCCTTCAAAAGCAATATCCCAATTTCGATAATAGACATATTTTAAACGATCAAAATTATAGCGCCCCTTATTAATAGGCAAATCTTTTGCCCAGTAATTCGGATTTCTTTTATAACTAATGCTTCTACCTGCATCAACTCGTTCAACCACATAAGGTCCCGAACCAACAATTGGTTGTAGAGTAATTCGGCTAAAATCTCTTTTTTGCCAATCTGTTTTTGAATAAATCGGCAAGGTTGCCAAAATGAAAGGCATTTTAGGATTATGTGTAGACTTAAAACTAAACTTTACTTGATGGGCATTTATTACTTCTGTTTTTGCCAAATCAGCAAGGTACATCTGCAAACCTAAATTGGACTTAGTCTGATATGCATCAAAGCTAAATTTAGCATCTGCCGCAGTGACTGGCTGTCCATTACTAAAACGCGCCTTAGGGTTTAAATAGAAAGTAACAGACTGCGTTTTTTCTGGATCATAAGTAACTTTCTCTGCCAAAAGAGGATATAAAACCCCGACCTCATCTAGCGATTGGGTCATTAAAGTATCAAAAAGATAATTAACGCCCTCTGTAGCATTCCCCTTACCATTCATACTATTGAGGTTATCAAAAGTTCCTTGAGCCGCCTGACTTAACAAGCCACCTTTAGGTGCATTAGGATTTGCATATGGCATAGCCATCATTCCTAAATATTTAGGCTTGGAATGAATCGCTATATATGAGGTAGTTTGCTGTGCAGAAAAAACAACATGAGAAACGACACTGAGCCCGACTAGCAGGCTCAGTTGAAAATATGATTTATGCATAAGTTACTAATTATTTTATAAATTAGGCACTTTAATGACATCGCCAATGCGAAGCTGAGTAGAAGGTGTCAAATTATTCAGCTCAGCCAAGAAATTGGTTTCTAAACCATATTTGCTTGCAAGGCCAATTAATGTATCGCCACGCTTCACTTTGTATTCCACAACAGTTTTTGGAATCACAATATTTTGACCGCGCTGTAAATTAGCACTCGCTTTTAATGCATTCATTTCAGCAAGTTCACGCACTGAAATACCCGCACGGCTCGCAATACTATTTAAAGACTCACCAGATTTAACAGTATATCTTTCAGTGTTTTTACCAGCCGCAACTGTTTTAGTTGACGACTTGGTATCAGCTTTAGCTGTTTCTACTGTAGGCACATCACCTGTTAGCTTTAAACGTTGCCCTACACGAACACTACTGTTACGTGAAAGACCATTCAATGCAGCAAGATAATCCAACTGTAAGTGGTAACGGTTAGCAATATTACCTAAGCTATCACCAGATTTAACTGTGTAGGTCTCAGGTGTTTCTTCTTTAGCATTTTTAGAAAGTTTACTTGGTGCTTCTTCAACTGTACCTGTGAGTTTTAAACGTTGACCCGCACGTAGTCCTGCCGTACGAGATATACCATTTAAGTCAGCCAAATAGCCTGTTTGTAAGTTATATTTACTAGCAATAGCATTTAGGCTATCCCCAGACTGTACAACGTATTGTTCTGGAACAGTATTAGTAGCAGGCACTTTTAAAGTTTGCCCAAGCTGTACATGACTACTCGCTTTTAAGTTATTTAATTCGGCTAATTCAGCTAAGCTAATTTTTGATTTAGTTGCAATACTCGATAAAGTATCACCACGCTGTACTTTATAGCCTTCTGTTTTATAAGAAACACTTAACGTCGCTTTCTCAGATTTACTAGCAGTCTTAGTTTCCGCAACTTCATCTACCGAAATATCTTGTGTAGGCACATTAATTTTTTGGCCTACCATCAAGTTACTGCCCGCAGTTAAACCTGGAGTTAATTCAGCAAGTTCCTGATTAGAGAGCGCATAACGATCTGCAATCAATTTAAGGTATTCACCGCGCTTCACAGTATAGCTTTTAGTTGCAATGCGTCGTGCATTTGCTTGAACTACTTTTGGTTCTACTTTAGCAGTTGAGCGGCTATTCTTCGGCTCTTTTAACTGTAGTTTTTGCCCAACAAACAAACCATCGGTCACTGATAAATCGTTATATTCAGCTAATTGCTTTACTGACAAATTAAACTGGTTAGCGACACCGCTTAAGCTATCATTGGCTTGAACCACATACACATCTGGTTTAGCCGTACTTTTCGAAGTACTTTGAGTTTCTTGTGGTCTAGCATCATAAAGATAAAGACTAGTTCCTACAAACAAAGTCTTTTCTGGATCAATCTGGTTCCACTTAGCAACATCACGCCAGTTCACACCATTCTTCATGGCAATAACTGCTAAAGTATCGCCTGGTTGAATTGTATAAGTACTACGCTTACCTTTAGGCTGTACAACTACGACATCAGTATCAGTTTTGATATAAGGCTTATCTTTATTACGTTGCCCATCTTCAGAGTTAGCTACAGTCGCATCTTCAGCTAAAGTTTTTGGATAAGCAAAACCTCTACTTACCTCTTTACCTTGTTGCTCTGCAACTGACTGGCTCGTCTGAATTGCGGTTAACCTAATTTTGCCATCATAAGGATCGACAATTTCAGTTCCTTGCGGCGCAATTGCTTTTAATTCAGCAACGACTTGATCTTTCTCGGCTTGAGTTGCTTGCGGTTGTAAAGCTTGATCTACAGTTTCTTTTGCGCCTTCAGCACGAACTGCAGCTAAAATCTTTTCACGTTCAGAAGCCGAAATTGGTGGCTCCATCTTAACAGGCTGCTTAATGTTAGCTGCATTCGTCACAGCTACAGGAATACGCGGAGCACTCGGTACATCTGCCGATGCGGCAAATGCAGCTAACGCATCTGAACCACGTGGTGTAGATTTTGAAGTCGTTGAACTATTCTTCACGGGTGAAGAAGGTTTAATCGGCTGAACTTGCGTTTTAGGAGTGGTTCTTGTTGTTACTGAAGTAGAAGGACTAACCGTAGGCGTAGATGGTGACGTTACATTTGCCCACCAACCTGAGCTACCACCCGATTTTGTTCCTCTTAATTTATTATCAATTGAAGGACTTAAATCTGCTGGAATCAAAATACGCATTGGACTTGCAGGGTCTACTGCTTCCCCACGATATCCTGGGTTTAATGCATAAAGTTCCGAACGGCTTAATCCTGCTACAGAAGCAATTTCATTTAAAGTTAAAGGTGCAGATAAAGTCACTTCACGGAAATGGGGTCTATTTGCAATTGGCGGTAGTTCTACACCATAAGCCTTTGGATTTTTAATAATTTGAGCAACAGCCAAGAAACGTGGAACATAGTTCATTGTTTCTTGAGGTAATTTTAATGACCAATAGTCAGTCGGTAAACCCGCAGCTTGGTTACGGTTAATCGCCTGTTGAATACGTCCCGGGCCAGCATTATAGGCCGCCAAAGCAAGTTCCCAAGAACCAAATTGATTATAGAGGCTTCCTAAAAATTCATAAGCTGCGCGAGTCGACTCAACCACATCGCGACGCCCATCATACATACCTGTTTGCTTTAAGCCATAAATACGACCAGTGCTTGGAATGAACTGCCATAGCCCTGCTGCTGCTGCACTACTTGTTGCAGCTGGGTCATAAGAACTTTCAATTACCGGTAATAATGCGAGTTCTGTCGGTAATCCACGGCGTTCTGCTTCTTTCACAGTATGGTACAAATAACGGCTGGCACGAGCACTTAAACGATCAAGGTAAGGCTGACGAGAAATAAACCAACTACGCTGAGCTTCAATACGGGAATCCCAGTGATTCAAGTCCATTTTGAAACCAACGGACATACGCTTCCAGACATCACCATGCTTCAAAATAAGCAGACGATCACCTTCTACAGCGCGCATATCGGTTGCTGAAAGTAAGTCTTCCAAAGAGTCAAGACTACTCGCATCTAGATAACCTGCACCACTCACCTGTTTCGATTTAGAGGTTTTTGCAGATTGCGGAGTCGATGAACAGCCTGTTGTAATACCCAACGCAGCTAAAGCAGAGCTAAGTACGGTAATTTTGAACAATGATGCCGCAGATGGCTGCCACACAAATGTGGTTGGTTTATACATAAAAACTTCCAAACAACTCGCGTAATATTTTTTGGGGTCTGGCCACAAACCCTGGGTCTTCGATGCCATTGTATTAAAGCGTGCAAGATAGACAAGGCAATAATTTGATGTCATTTGCATGGAAATGTTACAAGAAATTAAAAAAACCTTGCTTTGTTACGATGGAACCGAACTTTTTGCGTATACAATACACCATATTCAGTTCTTTTTCTTTTAGTTTAGGTTTCGATTTATGTCTCAAACAATCACACTGTATGTTGATGGTGCATGTCGTGGCAATCCGGGCTTAGGTGGTTGGGGCGCATATGTCATTACCGAGCAGGGTGAACATAAATTATTTGGCGGTGAACCAGATACAACCAATAACCGCATGGAGCTCACTGCTGCGATTGAAGGCGTTGCATTTTGCCCAACCGATGCTCATTTAATTATCTGGACAGATTCAAATTATGTGAAGCAAGGGATTACTGAATGGATTCATGGCTGGAAAAAGAAAAACTGGAAGGATGTAAAAAATCCTGACCTTTGGCAAAAATTAGATGCTGTCTGTGCCGGTCGAAATATTGAATGGCATTGGATTAAAGGCCATGCTGGACATGCAGGCAACGAAATGGCCGATGAGCTTGCAAATATCGGAGCTGATCAAACTGCCCTGCAAAAAAAAACAGTTCAAGCAACTGCCCTGCAAGATATAAAAAAGCCTGAAGAGGATTGGTTACTCGATGACCCTTTTGGGTTTGATATGGCAGAAGTAACCGAAGAAGATAATATTGATCTTGAACAGCCAGAAGAAGTTGAGATGATTATTGTGGAAGAAGAAGTTATTGAAGTTGAAACTGCTGAGCCAGAAAGTAAGCAACCAATTAATAATATTCATCCTCAAATTGTTGTGACCGAAGCCAAATTACAATTACAAGGGCCTCGACAACTGATTCTTGATACAGAAACCACTGGTTTCTATTTCCAAGATGGTGACCGCATTATTGAAGTCGGTGCCATTGAAATGATTAACCGGAAACTCACCGGTAGCTCGATTCATATTTATATTAACCCGCAAAAACCAGTGGGCGACTCAGAAAATATCCATGGTATCAGTGATAATTTCTTAAAAGATAAACCGCTCTATGCAGATATTGCCGATACGCTCTTTGATTATCTAAAAGGCGCAGAGATTATTGCCCACAACGCGACCTTCGATATGAACTTCCTTGATATGGAGTTTAGACGCGCAGGCCTTCCTGCACTTTCTGAAGTATGTGAGGTAACAGATACTTTAGCCTTAGCAAAAAGCAAACATCCAGGACAAAAAAACTCGCTTGATGCCCTTGTAAGACGTTATGAAATTCCAGCACGTGACCGTACTTTCCACGGTGCATTACTCGATGCTGAAATTCTTTCAGATGTTTACCTAGCAATGACAGGTGGGCAGGGTTCTTTTGATATAGATGCCTTATCTCAAAGTGAAAATAGCCTGAACACAGCAAATAAAACCAGAGTTCAAATTGAACTACCAGTTATTCTTCCTTCCGAAGAAGAGCTAAATGCACATGAGACTTGGGTCAAAGAATTTGAGAAAAAACATGGAGAACCTTGCCTTTTTTCAAAATAAATTTTTGATTCTTTAGCGTTTTTAGCTTTTCCCCTTTGTAAGTTAAGTTATATTAGTCACATAGATTTTTAGCTCAAATTATCGAGCACTACGAATATAACAATTGATTTTTTTTGCAAAGGGGAACGTTTATGTCTGAGCATACTTCGATTCATTTCGATCCAACAGCTTTACTCATCATTAAACATGAAATTGATCGTTCAATAAAACTGGTTGAAGGTGCAGTAAGTACTTTAATTGAGGAACAAACACTCCCTTTCGGTATTGATGATGCATTAGAACAATTTAAGCAATGCACTCAAGTCCTCCGTTTAATTGATATCCCCTATCTTGCAAAAATTACTCAATATTCAACTGAGCTGATGCAAAAAATTATTGCGAAGCCAACGCAAATTAACACCAATGATGTCGTTGCACTGAGTGAAGGCACGACCATGGTAAAACGGTATATTGAGTTTATCTGTTTGCGTGAATTACAAGTACCTCAGTTTCTTCTTAATACATTAAACAATTTAGAATTAGCTTTAAATAAACCACTGACACCTTCTGGACAAGCGATTGCTCCTTTACTTGCAAATACTGCGCTTGAACTCCCATTACCAGAAGTATTGATTAATGAAACAACTCAGTTTATTCATCAACTCTATAAGCTATCTCTACATCAATTTTTAAACAAGACAGAAGCTAATCATAATTTTCAAGCTTTTAAACTTATTGGGACCTATTTGGTCAGCATGGCAAACCATCAGCCAAGCCAACAATATTGGCAACTCGTAAATTATGCTTTCGGCCATATTGATAACCTGCTTTTAAATGATTCACGCCTACGTGTACTCATTAATATTGAAAGTTATATTGGTCAGTTCTTAACAAGTCCTGAAACTTTTAAGCCTGATTTGGCTGCACTTGCAGATATTTTAAGTATAGTTATCGCTCAAGAAGATGAGGTTGCTCACCATATTCGCAACCAACTCCATATCGGTGAAGAAATACCTACAGACACTCAATTGCTCGTTTTAAGCCGTCATCTTTATGGACCTGACTTCGACACCATGCACACAGTCAGCCAATTAATATTGAGCGAAATGAACAAAGTACGTAATGATATTGAATATAACTATCAAAATATGTCGACTGAAAAAGCACACCAATTACAAACGAGCCTTTTGCAATTAGCCTATACATTTAAACTGCTTAATCTTGATGAAGCTGCATCTGAACTATCTCAACAAGCAAATAGTTTAAGTCAGCTCAATATATTAAGTAATGAAAACTATGCTCAGCAGCTTATGGACAGCATTTTGTCTGCCATGAACTCAATTGGTATTTTGGTACGCCAATATACGTCTAGTCGTTTACAGCTTAATGTGAATAATACAAATATTTCTTTAGATCGCCTTGAAGAGGCACATCAAGCCTTACTCACCGAGACAAAAAATTTAATTGATTTTATTTGTCAGAGCCTTACCTTGTATTCAAATGATCAGACACAAAATATTGAAGCAATTTCAGGTTCATTAAAAGAGCTGGCGGGTGCAGCAGAATTTCTCGGAAGTACAATTCAACAAGATGCTTTACTTCAAACTGCTCAATTTGTTCAACAACAGCTTGAACAAAACCAGCCTTTTAATACAGACCAAATTCACTGTATTTTTAACGTATTAGCAGGTCTTGACATGTTGGTTGACAATTTAAAAAATAAACAACCTGTTCTACAATCCATGTTTAATGTAGCATTGTCGAGTAGTCAACAACTTCAAAAAAAGGCAGCTTAATGTCTGAATTATCACTTGCTTATATTTTCCATCATCAACAATTACTGGTTGATCAAAACCTTCAACTACCCAAAGTCGAAAAGTTAGCAAGTGATTTACTTTTCACTCATGATGAGCAGGTCATTGCACGTGACTTGCTTGCTGAGGAAGCTATACCAGAAGGCTTACAACTGGTTCCAATTCGCCAACTCATTACAAGTTGGTCGAAAGAACAGTTTTTGCAAGCGAGCCGTGCTGTACAGTTACTTGAATGGCGACGCAATCATAAGTTTTGTAGTCACTGCGGACACCCGACAGAAGTTCATCCAACTGAATATGCAATGGTGTGCCCATCTTGTCGCTATCATCAATATCCTCGCGTAAACCCGTGCATTATTACCGTCATTACTCGAGGTGATGATGAAATCTTACTGGCGAAGTCAGTCCACAATAAAACCAATATGTATGGTTTGATTGCAGGTTTTGTTGAAGTTGGTGAAACTCTTGAAGAAGCGGTACAACGTGAAGCTTTTGAGGAAGTAGGCCTAAGACTCAAAAATGTTCAATATATGTCAAGTCAGCCTTGGCCTTTCCCGAGTAACCTTATGGTTGCGTTTCGAGCAGAATATGAGTCTGGTGAAATTAAGCTGCAAGAAGAAGAAATTGCAGATGCACAATTCTTCAAGATTGATCAATTACCTGAAATTCCATTTAAAGGTAGTATTGCTCATTCAATGATTATGCAGATTACCCAAGCTGGGTAATCTGTTGTGTTTTAAGCGATACTCTCGTTTAAAACACTTCTTCAAGAAAATGCAAGATCGTTCTTTTAGTCCTGAAATAATGGCTAATAAAACTAGAAAGGCTGGCCAAAATCGTAATATGTCCAGTTTTAGGAATCACGGCGATATGACTGTGATTACCCTTCTCTCTAAGCGCTTGATCCATATCTAAAGTATTGTGTTTTTTTACAATTTGATCGTTTTCAGCCATTAAAAGGTAATGTTTAATATTATTTTGATTAACGAAATAATATGGCATGACTTCTTTATAAGAGGTGCTTTGATCAAAAGCATCTTCGGCCAGTGGATCACCTTTATAGTCAAAATGATATGGGCCAGCTAAACCGATTATTGCCTTAATTTTCCCTAAACACTCAATTTTAGTTGAATCAGGGTGATAAACAGCAGACATCACATTAAATGCCCCTGCCGAATGCCCCATAAGTACAATATTTTCTGTAGAAATTTCCAGTTTTCCCTGATTTTGATGTAAATAATTCAATGCTTGAGTTAAGTCATCAACAAAGCTTGGGAAAATATTTTTAGGTGCTAACTGGTAGTTAATAACAGCAACGTCATAACCTTCTTTGGCAAATGTCTCACCAATAAAAAGATAATCTCGTTTATTACCATGCTGCCAAGCCCCACCATGCACAAAAACAATGAGAGGCTGATGAGTTAGCTTTTTAACAGATCGGTAAACATCCAAACGGTGGCGAGGCTTTAGGCCATAACGAACATTTGGAATCTGTTCAAAACCATCTTTTGGCGTAAAACGGTTTAAAGCAAAACTCCCCAAATCATACAGGCGGAACTCTTTATAAAGAGTTCGCGCCTGTTCAATTTTGCTTTGTAGTTGTTCAATCAGATTCATATATTACTGTGCAGTCGAAGCAGGATCTGTTTGGTCAGGATCAATTGCAACAGGTGTTTGCACTGTTGGTTGAGCAATGACGTTATTAATAATCGGTGTAGTTGTTGCACTACCCGTACTTGCAGCTGGCGCAGGTGCCAAATCAACATTATCAATTAAAGTGACAATTTTGGTAACGTTACCGACGTTTTGTAAGACGCTATTTAAATCATTAATTTCAGCTGTATTTAAACGTCCCATTACATAAAGTACGCCATCTTCGGTATGTACCAGAACCTTACTATCAGAAACCACAGGTGCTTTCATTAAAAGAGCACGCGTATTTGCTGTTACACCAGCATCTTGCATGATGGTGTTATAGCTGACTTTGTTACCCACCGTAATATAGTTATGTACGGCTTTCACATCACTCATGGCTTTAAGATTGTCTTCTGCCAATTGTTTCAAGTACGGGTCTGGCACTTGGCCAGTTAATAAAACTGTACTATGGAAGCTTTCGATATTAATACGTGACTGCTTGAAACGTTGATCAAGTTTATAAATGTTGATATTGGCTGTACGTTTAATTGAAGAGTCAATGAATACTTGGCCTAAACTGCGGACACCGCTATCTGTGCCCACTGGAGCTGTGCCTGTTCCACCAGAAATAAAACTTGCGCAACCTGATAAACTTGCGACACAAAGCATTGTTACAGCAATACGTTTTAACACTCCACCAGACTCCTATCAATTTCTTGGCTTGATCATAAAGCATCAGACTTAAATTTGCTCAAAAGAGTAATGAACTCTTAATCCAAAGTAAATGCATTTTCGATCCATTGCAGATCATAATGGAATTTTGAAAAGTCATGCTGTACTGTTTTTGCAATTTTCTGTGGAAAATCAAAACAAATCACATCAAAACGACAATAAAAATCCTGATAAGATGGATAGCGCTGTAAAAAACGCATCGCAGTTTTGATAATTTTCTTCTGTTTTGTCCACGTTACCATTTCACAAGCTTGCCCATAATTTCCTATAGTGCGTGCTTTTACTTCAACAAAAACTAGCTCTTGCCCTCTTTTGACGATTAAATCAACTTCGCCACGGCGTGAATGGTAATTACTTGTGACCCACACATAGTTTTGTGCTTGTAGAAGGTTTAACGCAGTTTGCTCTGCCCATTTCCCCAACTGCTGTGCTAATAACATTTTTATTTCCCCAAATTAAAAAGTAGCTCTACATGTTTTTATGCGTAAGTTATTTTCTTAAATTCATCTGCCATATCAGATCTGAATTGAACAAATGAAAATCAGATCATTTTCGAAAAGCTCAAGCTGGCAGACATTGTTCACGCCCAAATCATAATTTCGGGTAAACTACCCCATTAAAATTGTTTATCTGTACGGAGTAAAACCAAATGAGTGCTCAGTTATTTGTTGTAGCCACCCCAATCGGGCACTTAGATGATATGACTTTCCGTGCAATTGATATTTTAAAATCAGTTTCTATTGTAGCTGCCGAAGATACTCGCCAATCAGCACAATTATTTAAACACTATAATATATCGACTCAACTTACTGCATGTCATGACCACAATGAAAGCAATAAAATTGAGCAATTAGTTCAAAGACTACTTGCTGGCGATAACATTGCTTTAATTAGTGATGCAGGGACACCGCTCATTAGTGACCCAGGGTTTAAATTAGTTCGTGCTGCCCAAGAGCATGGTATTAGAGTCGTTCCTGTGCCGGGTGCATGTGCTGCCATCGCTGCTTTAAGTGCTGTAGGTTTACCGAGTGACCGTTTTAGCTTTGAAGGCTTCCTCCCATCTCGAGCTTCACAACGTATTTCTCAATTAGAAAAACTTAAAAACGAAACACAGACCTTAATTTTCTATGAAGCACCTCATCGTATTTTAGAGTCTGTTAAAGATATGGCTCAGGTATTTGGTGAAGACCGTCCTGTAGGGTTTGCACGTGAAATTACTAAAACCTTTGAAACCATCAAAAAAATGACGTTAAAAGACTTGGTCAGCTTCATTGAAAATGACCATAACCAAGAGAAAGGTGAAATTGTAGTCGTTGTAGGTGGTGCAGCTGCAAAAACAGATCTAGAGCAAGAAAAACTAGACGAGCTTTTAAAGCGCTTACTCCAAGACTTATCTGTTAAAGCAGCGTCTCAACTTGCAGCCGATTTAACAGGAATTAAGAAGAAAGTCGCTTATCAACGTGCACTCGAGTTAACACAATCGTAATTTTTTAATTAG
Source organism: Acinetobacter sp. V91_7 (assembly GCF_031799075.1). Taxonomy (NCBI): domain Bacteria; kingdom Pseudomonadati; phylum Pseudomonadota; class Gammaproteobacteria; order Moraxellales; family Moraxellaceae; genus Acinetobacter; species Acinetobacter sp. V91_7. Next base: position 249,128 of record NZ_JAVQNT010000045.1, on the reverse strand, counting down.
ATATGGTGATGGCAAATAATCTGTGTCATCACCATGCGTTAATTTTGCATAATAAAATATAAAAATAAGAGTATTGATATGACTGAACAGCTTGGCAAACTTGGCCCTCATGAAGGGCAAGAACTAGAATTATTACTTTCAGGTGAGAAACCGATTGCTTTATTTTACGATCTATTACCTGTCGAGTTTTTAAAGCATCTCGAACAAGGTACTTTATCTATGTTGAGTAAAGATATTGAAACTTCTCTACCTTTACCATTTTCAATTATGCTGATCTATAAAGATGCATCTTTAGCAGATTTAAATGAACTCATGATGTGTATTGAAACTTTATTTAAAGAAACTAATTTTGAAAAATGCATAGAGCTTGAACGAAGAGTTGGACAGCTTTTAGGTTACTCAGAACAAGATATAGAGTTTTATATTCAGCATATTTCGAATCGTCATTAAGACTATCTCAATAAGTGTTTCGCTGACTCCACAATAGTCTCTGTCAGTGCATCTAACTGTTTAGACTGCCTTTTCCAATGGTGCCAATATAATGGAATGTCGAGCTCAGCTTCGGGTATAACATCCACTAAAGTTCCATTGGTTAACAAAGATTGCACCTGTAGTTCTGGAACCATGCCATATCCCAAACCCAATTGAATCGCTTTCACAAAGGCATCTGTAGCAGGAATAAAACTGTAAGGATAGCTCTGCAAAGGTAACCCATAATATTTCAGTAATACCTCTGAATGCATGAGATCTTTATGGTTAAAAATTACAGCTGGTGCATTTCTTAAAGTTTCTCGGGTTACACCATGTTTAAACCAATCAGCAGCAAATTCAGCCGAAGCCAACATTTTATAACGCATTTTTCCGAGTGGTTGAGCTAAACAGCCTGACATGACCTGCTCTTCTGCCGAAATACAAGCATTGACTTGTCCTGTTTCTAATAAAGTATGCGTGTGAGATTGATCATCAATTTTTAATTCTAATACTATTTTTTCTTTAAAAAGCGTTTGCTGAATGCTAGGTAAAAGCCAAGTGGCTAATGAGTCCGCATTTGAAGCCAGAGCAATTTTGTAGAAGTCTGATTCAGATGATTTACCCATCAAACCTTGTAATAAGTTTTGCTCCATTAATCGTGTATGACGTAAATGCTGCAATAACGTTTGTCCAGCTTGCGTGAGTAGACATGGGCGTCCGCGTATAATTAAAATTTGGCCTAAATACTTTTCTAAAGCCTGCACGCGTAAGGATACTGCCGAGGGAGTAATATATAAATGCTCACCTGCTGCATCAAAACTTCCAATTTCTGCTACTGCAAGAAAGGCTTCACATTGTTTGCTATCTAACATATCAAACCTAAATTTTTCTTAGCCAAACCTAAATATTCTTAATTTTACTTATTTCTTAATAAAAAGTCAGATAATTCCCACATCTGATTTTTTCATCCTACTGTTATGTTCTCTCTTAGTATATTTTTTAAAGGTTTCGGTATTGGTAGCGGGCTTATTGTAGCAATTGGAGCGCAAAATGCTTTTGTTCTAAAACAAGGGCTTAAACAGCAGCATGTATTTTGGCTATGTTTAATCTGTGCGCTTTCCGACTCGATTCTAATCGCTTTTGGTGTATTAGGTTTTGCCGAAATCATGACAGCATCACCAATTTTAATTACGGTCGCTAAATATTTAGGGGCAACGTTCTTATTCGTCTACGGTGCGAAAGCATTCTATGCGGCCTTAAAAACCACTCAAAGCATGGAGCTTGATAGCAGCCAGAAACAGACTTTAACCCAAGCCCTAGTGACCTGTCTTGCCTTTACTTGGCTTAACCCACATGTCTATTTAGATACCATCGTTCTGATCGGTTCAGTTGCAACCCAGCTAGAAGACAAAATTAGTTTTGCTTTGGGTAGCATTCTTGCCTCTTGGATTTTCTTTTTTAGTCTGGGTTATGGTGCAAGATTATTAAAACCATTATTTACCAACCCAAAAGCTTGGAAAATTTTAGATTTCATTATCGGTATTGTCATGTGGAGTATCGCAATATCACTACTCATCTAGTTCATTTAAAATAGCAAAAAGTACCATGTTTAAATGGTACTTTTTATGTGCTCAAAATTATGCTTGAGAACCCAACACCAGCTTTGACTGTTTTCTTTCTTGCTGTGATTGCTTTATAACAGCATAACCAGAAGATATACCTAAGTAGGCAATGACAAAGGCAACAAATAAATCGGGAAATACGCTGCCTGTTCCAAATACCCCAACCGCCGCTAAGATTACAGCAACATTGGCAATAGAATCGTTTCTGCTGCACAACCAAACAGAACGCATATTGGCATCTCCATCGCGGAACGCATAAAGCATCAGAGCGACTGAAACATTCGCAATTAAAGCCATCACGCCAATTGCGCCCATCACCATAGGTTCAGGTGGAACACCATGGAAATATGACCAAACCACTTTCCCAATGACAAAAATGCCAAAAGCTGTCATCGTTATTCCTTTCATTAATGCCGCTGTTGCACGCCAATATAAGCTCATCGAAAGAACAACTAACGATAACGCATAGTTTGCTGCATCTCCGGCAAAATCTAATGCATCTGCCCATAGTGAAACCGATTGGGCTTTGTAACCACCCAAGATTTCCACTACGAACATCAATGCATTAATGACAAGTGCAATCCATAGCGCTTTTCTAAACCTTGGACTCACTTTCTTTGAAGGAGAACATGTTGAAGCACAACCACATCCAGCCATTTTATTTCCTCTAAAACTCTTTTATAGTCATTAAAAACCCTTGAGTAGCTCCAGAGTCAAGCCTTATGAGTCTTTCTATTGGTCAATTATCAAAAAAAGCGGATGTCCCAATTGATACGATCCGTTATTACGAAAAAGTAGGTGTACTTGATCGTATCCAACGTTCAGAAAATAACTATCGTGTTTACACCGAGCAAACACTTGGCGACCTATTGTTTATTAAGCATTGCCGTGAATTAGATATTTCACTCAGTGATATTAAAACGTTAAAAGAAATGAAAGCTGAACCTAAACAGGCATGCACAAAAATTGATAATTTAGTAGATAAATACTTAAATGAAGTATCAGAAAAAATTGAACGATTATTGCTTCTAAAAGAATCTTTAATTGATTTAAAACAGCACTGCTCTACCAATCGAACAGTAGATGAATGTGGCATTTTAAAAGAACTGCAAAGCTCTCTTTAAATCTATTTTGATAAATTCATACAAATAAAAAAGCACCACTCATGTGATGCTTTTTTAAGATTAATGGTCGCTATGTTCATCAGGAGGAACTTCGGTAATTCTCCCACCCCGAGCTAAAAATGCAGCGATTTCATCTTCCAGCGCTTGGCGCTGTTTCTGTTTAGCAGTGACAGTCAGCGTTTCTGCCTCAGCAAGATCAGTATCACTCATACTGCCTGCTTCTTCATCAGCTGCACCGCTTTCTGCTGCCTTCGCTTCATCTTCATCTACAGCAGAATCTTCTGCATCTTCATAATCATTGATATCTGACATTTCACACTCCCCAGAATGATTTTTATTGCATCATTGCTATGGTCCCAAGACCTCAGAAATTTAGCAACCTCTTTGCATTTAGCAAAGAGCCAATTTGGTCAATTCCGTATCTTTTATGACCAAATTGGTAATGATATATAAATGATTGTTCAAAAAATATCTACTGGCATTTAATTCGCTTAGTAGAGTATAGGCCCAGTAAATATTTTAATGCCTATAGCGGGTACTTTGTAAAGCCCCTAAACCATTTGCTTGTTGCATAAATTTATCTTTTAAAACCGGAATCTGCTCAACTTGCTTAAGTCCCATATTGCGAGCCCAAACTATTGGGAATAATTCACTACTTTCGAGCCAACCAATTGCCGACATGCTATGCATCATGGCGTCATTCTGACCTTTACGGCGATGCTCATAACGCATTAAAGTTTGTTCATGTGCCCATACACCACGGCTTAAATCGTGAAGCAACACGTCACACAGTACTGCTGCATCAAGACAGCCAATATTTACCCCTTGCCCAGCAAGTGGATGAATCACATGTGCTGCATCACCAATCAAAGCTAAGCCTGCTTTTACATATTGTTTTGCAGCGCGAGCTTTCAGCGGGAATTGTGCTCTGGAACGAACCTCTAACACCTCACCCAACATATGTTGGCTTTCTTGAGTTAAAAGCTGCATAAACGCAGTGTCGTTTAAAGCTGAATATTCATCGGCATAATCATCTGGTAGTGTCCAGACAATTGATTGCCAGTATCCGTTTTCAGTTTCTTCAAGACTTGCCATAGGTAAATATGCCAAAGGTCCTGTAGGTAAGAAAATTTGACGGGCAACATAATGATGGGGTTTTGCAGTTTTAATGGCACAGCTAATGGCTGCTTGTTTGTAATCCAGTACATCGAGGTCAATAAAAGCCTGTTCACGTACAAATGAATTAGCGCCATCTGCACCAATCAGCAGTTTAGTTTTAAGCGTAGTACCATCTGCCAATTGAATATGCCAACATCCAACCCCCTGCTCAATACGAGTAACACGAACTTGGGTACGGTAATCTGTTAATTGCTGCAACATTTTTTGTTGAATGGCAACATTTAATACACTCGGTTCAACCATAGAACCTAACGCTTGTTCCGGCATCGGTCTTTGTATGGACTCATGGCCAAAATTAATTTCACCATAGCCATTGAGGTTCCAGACCTGCATGCCCGTATAAGGCATTTGACGCGCAAGATCATCCCAAACATTTACCGTTTTAAGCAAATGAATGGTCGCTTGGCTAAGCGCTAAAACACGTGGATTCATCACACTTAATGTTTTCTCAACATCAAGTACAGGAGCCGCATCAAGCACTGTGGGTTGTACGCCACCTTGCGCAAGTAATAAAGCAGTTAAACCACCAACCAATCCACCACCAACAATGACGACATCCAACACTTCGCTCATGCTTTTAACCCCATTGCATAGTTAGCCACCAATGGTTTTACACCCGGAATAACATCAAATGCAATTAATCCCGTATTACGAATTAATTTTAATAATGGATTTTGGTTACTAAAACCACGAACGACAGTGTCACAGAACTTAATTACTCGCTGCTGATCTGATAAACGAGCTTGTTCATAGGCAAGTAAATTATCAGGGTTACCCAAATCATCAGAAGTGCTTAGCTGGTTCACTAAATAACGCACCAAAACATCTGCATCACGTAGGCATAGATTAAAACCCTGTCCTGCAACAGGATGAATTGTATGCGCTGCATTACCCATTAAAATAACGCGACCTACAGCTTGTTTATGTGCAAGCACTTGTGAAAGTGGATAGCTAAAACGTTTACCCGTTTTTTCAAACTTACCCGCTCGGTCACCATAGGTTTGTTGCAAGGCACTTAAGAAGTGTTGGTCATTTTCTTCGCCTAGCCATTCATTTTCGGTGCCTTTTTTTACAGGCCATACAACCGAACGGCGATATTCACCCGGTAAAGGCAATAAAGCTAAAGGACCTAATGCACTAAAACGCTCAAAACCAACATGCTCATGCGGTTTTGATGTCTGAACCGTGGTGACAATTGCAACCTGATCATAATCATGGACATCCACACCAACACCAATTGCCTGACGACAAAAAGAATCACGTCCATCAGCTGCAATCAATAGTTTTGACTCAAGCTTTAAGGTTTCCTCACCACGCTGAGCTTCAATATGTACTTGTTCAGCATCTTGAGTTAAAGATGTCACTTGTACGCCATCAATTAGCTCAATCAAAGGTTGCTGACGCACTTGAGTTAACAGCACACGACCAAGCCAAGCATTTTCAATCACTTGTCCAAAACTTTCGACTTTTTCTTGTTCTGCGATTAAACGTGCTTTACCAAAACTACCCTGCTCAGTAATGTGGACTTGTAAAATTGGAGTCGCATGTTGCTGTAATGCATCCCACAACCCTAGCTTCTGATAAATCTGTACGCTACGACGCGATAAAGCCGTATTACGTGCATCAAAACTCGAATGGTAAGGGGCAACATTTTGATCATCATAGTTTGGGTATTTCACAGCTTCTAATAGCTTTACCGCAATATTGGCCTTCGCTAGCATGAGCGAAAGGCTCAAACCAACCATACCCCCACCTACAATAATCACTTGTTGTTGCATCGAGTTTTGCTCCTTTGGCGAATACGTTTAATTATGCTTTAGCTTGCGCCATTAAATGTTCAATATCTGCAATATCTTTAACTACATTGGCAGTTAAAACTCGTGGCCCTTTCGACGTTGCGACTACATCATCTTCAATACGAATACCAATACCACGCCATTTTTCATCTACAGTTTCATCATCTGGCGCAATGTATAAACCAGGTTCAACTGTAACAACCATACCCTCTTCATATTGACGCCAGTCCTCACCTTTTTTGTAAGATCCAACATCATGTACATCCATACCTAACCAATGACCTGTGCCATGCATATAAAACTGACGGTATGCTTCGGTTTTGATGAGTTCGTTAACATCACCTTTGAGCAAACCTAAATTAACTAAACCTTCAGTTAAAATTTTGACTGCAACTTCATGAGGTTCACGGTAAGAATTGCCAATACGAACTGCGTCAATAGCTGCATATTGAGAAGCCAATACAACTTCATATAAGGCTTTTTGTTCAGCACTAAATTTGCCATTTACTGGGAAAGTACGGGTAATATCCGATGCATAAAACTCATATTCACAAGCTGCATCAATCAAGACTAAATCACCATCTTTTAATGGCTTATTATTTTCAACATAGTGCAAAATACAAGCATTAGCACCACCGCCTACAATACTATTATAAGACGGTACACAACCGTTTTGCCCAAATATATAATTCAGCTCGGCTTCAAGTGCATATTCCATCATGCCTGGACGTACCATTTGCATCGCACGCGTATGCGCTTCAGCACTAATATTTGCAGCAATTTGCATCAGCTCAAGCTCTTGTGGTGACTTGACTAAACGCATTTCATCGACAATACGATCGAGCTGTGCCAGTTGAGCGGGAGCGCTCTCATGTCGGTGCTCGGCATCTGCTTGTTTAATCCACTGGCTCACCCGTGCATCAAACGCAGCATTGTGCCCAATCCGATAATAAAGACGCTCTTTATTTAATAACTTTTCAATAATCTCTTCATCAAGCAAATCAATTGCATATGCTTCATCTGCGTCATAATCTTCAATTGCACCATCAATTCCTGCACGGTAACCATTCCAGATTTCCATCTCGCGATTACGTTCACGGCAAAAAAGACTATAGCTATAGTCATCGTCCTCGAAGGTTTCAATGACAGCAACCGCCTCAGGCTCAGCGAAGCCAGTCAAATAGAAAAAACTACTATCGGCACGGAATTTATAATCCGCATCACGATTACGGTACATTTCCTCACGCGTTGCAATAATTGCAATACTGTTTGGACCCATTTTTTCTGCCAGACGGTCTCTACGATGTCTAAAATCAGCTTGAGGCAATTTCATAATGATCTACTTGATTTAGAATTTTAAAGTCAAAAAATAAAATACAACCAATAACACATCGCCTCAATTAGCTTGGGCGATGTGGAGTAAACATTTCTACAATAGTTTGTTCTGTGTCTACAGCAGCAGATTTAATTTTTGCATGAAAGTTTTTCAATAAAGAACTGTCAGCTACAGTGATTTTTTTTCTACCAATAGACAAGCTTACAGGTATTAAGCGTACAAATTCATACAATTCTTCGTAACTGCTTTCACCTTCCTCATCATTATCAGAGTCTTCAAATTCGACCGCTGCAATATCTTGAAGGTTCTCAATCAACTCACGTTCATCATCACGAATATGACCCGATGCCAACCCAAAACCTAATACAACACCCGCACACCAATCTGATAATGCTTGTACACGCTCTTGAAGCGTATGTTCATCATCAGGAAGCATTGGTAAATAATCTAATTCATCATCAGATATAGCGTGAACGACATCTTCTGCTTCATCAGTTAAAAGTGCTAAAGCATCTTCACTTAACTCTGGCACATTAAGGGTTGTTAAAATTTGTGACCATTCTTCACGCGTTGGCGCTTCTGTCACACAAACAATACCTGTCAACAGACCATGTAACTCACTAGGGCTTGAAATTTCTTCAATTCCTTCAAAATGAGCGTTCCAATCTGTCCAGCCTGAAATATCGTCTTGCATTCGTTTATCCAATCTCTATACTTTGTATATATTACCTTTGATTGCAATTCTGTGCGACCTCGTTATGTTAGAACAATTACAGCGGCTACAAACGCATATTAGCGTATTAAAAACACGCTTACATCATTTAGAGAGTGAACATGCGGCACTCTCAGAAGCTAAAGAACTGGCTGAAACAGAGCATCACGCACAAGTTGTGCAAAAAAATAGTATTATCACTAAAAAACAAGAGGAAATTGAGTCAGTAACTGAGCAACTATCTCAGTTAAAAGGTCAATTTCAACAATTGAATCAGGATGCTAACACACTTGCTGAACGTTATAGCCGATTAGAAAAAAGTACGACTGATTTAAAAAATCGTTTTCAAGAAATTCTTGCCGAACGAAATGAATTACGTGTTGCAAAAGAAAAGTTACAAGCCCACCAGCGTCAAACCCAACAAGAGCTTCATGATTTACAACAAGATCGTGATCGTTTGTTACAAAAAAATGAGCTTGCCAAATCAAAAGTTGAAGCCATTATTCAACGTTTAGGAATTTTAGGTACTGCCCAAGATCAGCATGCCCAAGAAATTCAGCAGCTTGCCCATCCTAATGCTGAAACTGGTGAGGAGACCCAATCATGAGTGAACAAGTCATGGTAGAGCTTAGGCTGATTGAGCAGACCTTTAGACTCGCGACTACTTTAGATAAAAAAGATGAACTTGAACGTGCAGCAGAACTTCTCAATGAAAAATTTAATGAGATGCGTCGTAGTGCTCCACGTGTTGAGCACAATAAACTGGTCATTATGGTTGCTCTACAATTGACTCAAGAAGTACTGAGCCTTAATAAGTCTTTGCAAGAATACACTCACTGTGAACGTTTACTGCAAACGATATTGGATGATGTTGAACAAATTGTTTAATAAACTATCCATATAAAAACGCCTTGCTCTATGAATAATAGATGCAAGGCGTTTTTTATTTAGACTATTAGGACAATTGAAAATTATTTTATGCTTGTTAGTGTACAAAGCTTCATCAAACGCAAACTAAGTTTACAGTTCCAGAGGTTTAGGTGATTGCCAACATGGTCAGATCGGTTATACTTAAACTGTCTCTGGGATGTTCGCCAGCGGGTCTATTCCCCTGCCGATACTTAAACTTATGGATGTGTTCTGTATATTTAGAGTGTATGCCTACCTTCGTGTAGGAAACCCAGCAAGTATACGTCGCCTCCACCTTGAACTCATCGGGTTCAGGGTAACGACACATGCAGCGGCATCTTCGGAGCATTTATTTAATTATAAAAACAACAACTTAAGACAAGAATCATCAATTTAAAAACCTATTATTTTCAACAAAATCAATCAAAAATAGGCTTATAGTAGGCTTCAAAAATATTGTGGTATATTGCTGCGTATCGTTTCGTACTTTTAAATCACCATGAGCCAAAGATATAAGCTTACAAAAACATTTATCGATAGCATTCCCCTCGAAGAAACGGGAAGTAAATTTTATCGTGACTCAGTTACTATTGGTTTTGGTTTAATTGCAACAAAGTCGAAAACCTATTTTGTTGAAACGAGAATGCCCGATGGCCGAAACAAAAGGAAGTCCATTGGTAAACATGGTGTATATACTCTTGAGCAAGCACGTACAGAAGCTAAAAAAATATTGTTAATGATGCACCAAGGCATTGATCCAGTTGCTCAAAAAAGACAATTAAAGAATGACTTTAAATCCGAAAAAGAAGCAAATGAATTAATCCCAACGCTTGAACAAGCCTATGAAGTCTACAAAAGTAAAAAGAAGTTAAGCGCTAATACGATTGATGCTTATGACCGATGTGCCAATGATTACTTTAAAGATTGGAAAAGCATAAAAATTACTGAAATTTCTCAGAAAATGACTTTAAACAAGCATATGGATTTATCTGAGCGAAGTTTGGCTCAGGCAAATCTTGCAATGAAGTTTTTATCAGCTGTCTACAACTTCAATGCCTCAATTCTATATAATGATAATGATGAAAAAATTATTACTGAAAAAAGCCCTGTTGGGGTTATTTATAAAGAGAAGAAATGGAACAAGATAAAACGTCGTAAGGGATATATTCGAGCAGACCAGATACATGACTGGTCACTTGCTGTATGTGCGACTTGGTGGTCAGGCAACCAAAATCTAAATCATCGTGCATACACAAATCAGGACTTCTTACTCCTCTTGATCCTTACCGGATTCCGTAGAGAAGAAGGTGAAACACTGGAATGGACAAATGTTGATTTAAAATATGGAACTATAAAAATTCAGGATCCCAAAAATCATGAAGACCTTCTCCTACCGATGGGAGAAATGCTTTGGTATATTTTGGCAGAACGAAAAAAACTTGCTGGCAATAATAAATACGTTTTCGCTGGTGATACGCTTGATTCACATATCGTTGATAAGCGTGAAGCCCGTTATACGATAACTGAAACAACTGGCATTCAATTTACATTTCATGACTTGCGTAGAACCTTCGGAACAATCGCAAATAGTCTAGCGATTGGTAGTTACACAATTAAAAAACTTATTAATCACACAGTTGGTGATGATGATAATGATGTAACCGATGGATATGTCCAAGTGACATTTGATGATCTTCGCAAAGCTATGAATATGATTGAAAATGTTGTGTTATCTGACGTTTCAAAAGCTTTGATTAAAAACAGATTCTACTTTGAACAAAAATCAATAAGGAATATGAAAGAAAAATGGGTTGAGCATAACAATATTATTATAAGCAGAAATTGTGAATAGTTGGACTGATTAAGGTGGTCCTAAATATTAAATCACTTAATGAAAATTTGAGAATTAGCAAATGAAATATTGAGTCTATTTTTATATCGAGCACACAATTAAGTATGGTGAACCATTCTATAAAGAAGCAGGTTGCGACCTCATTAGAATCGAAAATCACAATATCGCAGAACTGCAAAAAATATCATTGCACAACTCAACCCGTTACTGAATAAATTCTTTAGAGTATAATCACAAGATTTTTTAAGACAATCATGAAGGTTGGTAAAAATCTAATAGCTGTTGATATAAATAATTAAAAACTTGTGAACGTTTAAGGTGGTTTGAATCCCATACGATAGTTACAACCCTTATTTTTATAAATCAGAAATTGTTTCCCAAGCCAAAATTAAAGCCATAAGGATAATTAAAATACCACCCACAAGATTCACTGTTCTCATACCTTCAGTATTGGAAAAAAAACGGCTACTGATGATATGAGCAACAGCTACCCATATACAATCAATAAAGATACCTAATATTATAGGTACAAGCGAGTAAATCATTAAACTATAAGTTGGATTAACAAAATCATCACTTAAAAAACTCGGAACAATTACTCCAAACATAATGAAAGCTTTGGGGTTAGTCATTCCAACGATTATCCCCGCTGTCACAGACTTCTGACTATTTTTTGAATCTGATCTGGTATTAGATATGATTGCTTTAGAAGATGCCTTAATATACTGAATACCAATCAATAAAAGTATGATTACTCCTAATATCTTAATTCCAGACAAAATAATATTTGACTTTAAAATCAGCGAACCAATTCCCAGGGATAAAATAACTGCAACACAAAACATGCCTATAGCATTTCCTATAACACTTCGTAATGCATTACTTCTCCCTTCTGTTAAGACTTGACTGATAAAGAACATAATACTTGGACCAGGAATAGCGATAAGTATGGAACTAGTGATGATCAATCCTACTAAACCACTAGATGGAGTATGAATTATCATTAAGTCTAATCCTCTATTATTAACCTGTTAAAACTATAAAATATGTATGAATCTATCTTCAGCTAAAATTCCCACTTCTAGAATTTATTTTAATCAAAAATGTTATTTGTTAAGACTCTCTAAACTTAATGCTGCGATAGCGGATATCACAGCATAAGAATTTACTTAAGAAGTTGATATATAATGCTTAATATCAACTTCTTACCTGTTATTGTGAAGTATCTGATAACAGTGCTAATGTTGGCTGAATACTTAGCGCTTCAGAAATTTCATCTGCTGTCATTAGAGGGTAGCATTCGTCTATAAACTCTTCATAAACTGGTAATATACTTCTCCGTATTTCCAACCCAAGAGCACAAGAACATGCATTAAATGCCACATTCTTATATTGGTCAACATTAGTCTCTTTATCCACATAATCATCTAGATCCCAACGTCCTATGAGACTTTCTTGCATGTGAAATTCTTCTAGCTCAACTTCATTTTGATATACATGAAAAACTGGGTGGATGTATGCGCTTTTTGATGTATCAAAGTGATCAGCTGGAAGCGTAAAATAATGTGTAGGAATTTCTCCATTGCCATAACGAGAAAAGCCATACTCAAAAACAACTTCAATCCGTTTATTAACGCCCTTCCATCGCTCTTGGTTGTATTTACGAGGAAATGCCGGCCAAACTTGAGCTAAATAATTTTCAGTATCCTTTTTCTCAAAGGTGATCATACTTCCAAAATAGCTGTAAAGTTCGAATAAAGGCATTGTAGTACTAACCATTCCTACCAAGAATGTAGAGAGCGAGTCAATTCCATCTGAGGGATTATTGATAGATATTTCACATTCAAAGACAGGCTTTAAAGGCATGTCATGGTATAATTCTGCAATAATATGTCCTAATGCCTGAATATTGCATCTAAATCCATGAACAAAGCCTGAAGCAGCATCAGGATCATTAATACGAGTTGGAGCACCAATAAAATATAAATTAGGTATATTAACTGATTCCCACGATGAACTGAGCAAACAATATTTATCTCTTTCATCGCATTCAGGCTTAACTGTCTCCATGTCAAAAATGTCGGACATTGTGTAGTTAAAACCACAACATATAATTATTTCATCAATAATACCTGTCCTCCACAGCCAACGAGGAGGGTTCCAATGGGGGCAAGGTGTTTCATATTGAATAAGCAATCTCCCCTCATCTTTACCACTTGTAATTCGACTCACTTCAACAATACGGTCACTAACAATATTGTTATTTGACTTTAACTGCATCAAGTCAAAAACATCAGATACTTGTCCACGTATATCGTGTACGTTATGTGTTTGACGTGCAAACTTTGGTAAGGATCGTGTCATTACTCTTGTTTCAGCTGTTATATCAACTAAATAATGTGCGATCTCAAAAGCAGAGTTACCACGCCCAAGTACTGCTACAATTTTATTTCTATATTTCACATTTGCTGTATCTGGATCAAAATTTTCATATAAAGTATATGTATCATCTGTTAATCCTTTAATATCTGGAATAATAGGCTCTGATCTTCCAGTACCACAAAAAATTCTATCAGCAGAAAAGCTCAGTGTATCTGATACATTGATAAAAAATTTTCCTTCTTTTTTTGATATGTTTCTAACTCTTGAATTTGTAAGTATTGAGGGCATTAGCCCCATGGCTTTAGCAACATATTGAAGATATTTTTTGTAAGTCCTTGCTGATGGCCAATGTTCAGAAGTCCATTCTGTAAACAATAAATTTGGATCTTTTTTTACATCTTCAGCACTTATAGTACTAAGTGTATGCCAATCGTAGCGCATTCGATAAGTATGTGCATCTCCAGGCACATATTTTTTATTAAGGGAAATTAGTTGTCCGCATACAGGTAATTTATCCCACTGGCCTCCTACTGTTGGGCTAGCTTCAAGTAAAAGATAATCAATACCTCTCTTATCAAACTCAAGCGCTAGATTAAGTCCAGCAGGACCACCACCAACAATAATATTAGAATAATGTTTGATCACAATTGAATCTCCTTATTAGGAAGTTATGAGCAATTATTTTTACACTTCACATAAGCTCTAAGTGCCTTATATATTTACAAAATTAGAGTTCTTTAAAAATTTATTAATAAATATAATGTGTTTATAAGACTTTAATTAATAAAATATTTGTATCTAAAATATTTAACATTAATCAATTTTATAAACTAATTAGTTTTAAGACTTCTTGCAATCTATTAAATCAAAATTAAAGACTTCTAATAATTGCTCAAAAAGCATACATTTATTTTTATATTTATAATCTATATTTTTGTAAGGATTTATTATGAGTAAATATTTTTATTTAAAAGTGTAAAATATTCAACCATGTAAACCACAGCAGAATGCGTATATTGAGCGCTATAATCGAACCATGCATTATAGTTGGCTAAGCAAACATTTATTTGATACTTTGGATGAAGTACAAGATTATGCATTGAGATTGAACACACTCCCCCATCAAAAAAGCAAATTGTCGCTTCAAGGTCTTTCGGTGGTCGTGTAACTGAACTAACGGATCTAAAAGAAGCTATCTCTATGTATGCTCAAGATGCGTGTAAAAGACTTCGTGATGAAGGCCTGCTATGTGGATGTATGATTGCTTTTGTACAGTCAAATCCTTTTGATCCCAATGTGCCCTTTTACAATAAATCTATTACAGGATCTTTTTCAGAACCGACTGACTGCGCATTAGATTTTGTCAAAGCAGCGACAAGGATGTTAAATGAAATCTATAAGGAAGGAATTAAATATAAAAAATGTGGAGTAGTGCTGACAGGTCTTGAGCCCAAGTCTGGCCATACTTATGACCTCTTAACCGACTTTGAGCACATAGAGAAAAAGGAATGTTTGATGCAAGCAATGGATGGTATCCATAGCAAGTTTGGAAAGAAAAAAATAGGAGTCGGACCATGTTTTATTCCCAATCGAAACTGGTCCATGAGTAGAGATAAATTAAGTAGAAATCCATTTCTTTGGGATCAGTTAATAACAATAATAAAGTAAGCTATAGATAGTTAATATAGATTAGTGATTCCTCTGGTTAGAAGTTCTTTTGTAACTAAATTATTTCTTTCATTCCCTTCAACTTTATTTAATTCCTTAAATCTTTCAATAGACATTATTAAACTGCCTTTATATTTTTCAAAGATTACATTAGAAATTTTACTTAAAACTTTAAATTTATAAGGATGCTCAAGACCAAAACCATTTAAAACCAAATATAATTCAGGTATAAAAATATCAATTATTTCAGAATTTTGTATATTTAACTCATTTTTAAGATTACTAGGGATAAAATTTTCAACAATTGAATCAACGAATGAATTAATTTTTACATAAGTTTTATTTTTATCAATTAAACCTTTATAATCAAGGTATTCAAAATCAATAGAAGTTGGCTCTAATTTCAAAAAATAATTTAGTATCCATTTAATTTGGAAAAGAGCAATCATTTTATAGCGACTTACCAACTCTGGAGTTAAATCCATTCGCTCATAATTATAACTAAGTTCATGAATAATTATGCCTGTTAACAATATAAAATTTACATGATTCTTATTTAGTGACTTTAAAACTTCAATAGCTTCTTCTATCAAATAGTCAGTGTCGTTATCTGAGGTAATTTTATTTATAAGTAATTCAACTAAAACTTCTTGTGGGGCTTGCTCTTTTTTGCGTATAACTTGTTCCAAACTATCTTGGAATAAATATTGAAAATTTGAATCAGCAACACCTTTAATTAATTTTTCACCAGCCAAGTCTTCATTTAATGAACTTTTTAATGTTTCAAATTGTTCGGATAATCTTGAACTCATTGTCGCTTTAAAATTATTAACAGATGCTTCAACTTTTCGCATTTCATTTTGGATTAATGCTGGTGCATGTTTATGAAGAAGGCCTTCAAACTGACGACTTACTTGGTAGTCAATGGTTTGAATAATCTCATACATTTTTGGACCATAGTGATTGTTGATATCACGCCCTGCTTGATTAATTGTGCTTTCATCTTTAGCTTCAGCTGTTTGCTCTACTTTATCACCCATTCTAAATATCTCCATTAAATCACTTATCCTTATAATCTCTTCCGACTTGAGTAATTGTGCTTTTGTTATCAGCATTAGCTGTTTGCTTAATTGTAGCCTCACTAGAAGGATAAAAGTACAAAACAGATGTTATGAGAGCATAAAATGCTGAAAGAATAAGGCTAAGATTATTAGCATCAAGTCCCCAAAGGGTTACCTTAAAATACAAAATTACGCTAACAGAAATAACCCAAAGAATTGAAAAAATTAATGCAAATATTTTCATATTTTGTCTGCTCTAAATATTCCTATTAAATATATCAAAACTTTGGTTATTTCCTAAATAGCTTTTATACAGATACCCACAGTAACATTATTATTGATCGTATGAGCTGTGCATCCTGATAGCAGAATGCACAGCAATACTAAAGCTTTCATGACATCCAACTTTTAATTTTAGCAAGATTGGATTTACGATCATCTAAGCCATTTGTGCCACCATTGATACGGCGCGTGATAGTCAAAATATCATCACGATCAGCAAGCTCATTCAATCCATTATTAGTCCAGAATTTACAAGCAACAAGTAAGCCGATACTAGGTATAGCGACAAGTTCGGGATGTGATTCAAAATCAATGCCCAATGCTCGACCATACTGCTGGTAGTTAGCGCGTCCAGTCAACTGGATCGGTCCACGGCCCTTAAAGCGAATGCCATCACCAGCCATAATATTGCCTAGATCTTTACGACCTTCATAAGCTGCCCCGCTTGCTATTTCTTCCATGTATCGAAAATTACCTGATTCATGTGCAAGCTGTGCAATGAAGTGGGCAAAGCGCAACTCATTGTAGAGAATCGCATAATCTTTGAAGTGTACGTTAGCTGCTAATGCCAGCTCTTCAGCTCGACTTTGATTTGTGCCAAGTTTCTTAAATAATGCTGTAAGAGTTCCGCGCCCTATCTTCCCGTCAACTGCCACACCAAGTGACTTCTGTAAATTGATAAATTTCATTTCAGTATCCTTTAGATAATAAAAAACCGCCTTTCGGCGGCATTAACTGTTTTCGATATCATTTCTGGCTTTCTTAACTTCTTTGATTACTTCAATAATCGTCTTTCCTTCTTGTTTATTAATGAAGTTAAAGGTCCATCTGACTAAAGCCCACCCAGGAATACCGCAAACGAAGAAGAAACCACCGAGTGCCATCATTCCCCAAACATCAGTAATCCATTCATGAAGGCCCCACTTCACAATAATGAATGAGCCGCCCGCCAGACTTGATACAACTGTACAGATCAAGCCCACTGCCCACTCTTGAGGTGAGCGTGGCATACGTGTCATTAATACAACTGCTGCAACCAAAGCAACCGCTAAAGTCACCATAATTGCTGCCCCATAAAATTTTAATAGTGCTGTTAAACCGCTAGTGGAAACTGGTTCCATTTACTTCTCCAGAAAATTTAGATAATAAAAAAGCCCTAAGCTAATGAAGCAAAGGGCTTGGTTTTAAGTAGTGAGATAAAAACCTCATTATTAAATTAAAAAAAACAATTATTTGAAAGGCTTAACTATTAATTTTGTTACCGTTATGAAGCCTCCCAGAAATATATGACATTCTCTTTGTTAGCGTTTCCTGTTAGTGTCGCAGTTCCATTTATATTCACACTAGTTATACCATTAGCCATTGAACTTGTTCCATAAGGTAATAAACAAACCGTTCCGTCACTGGCCTGAATTTTTAGTAATCTCGGCTCATAACCAATCAGTAGCTCCTTTGTTGTATTACTCCCTGTTCCAACATAGACTCCTTGCTTATAAGTAGAGCTCAAACTTACTGCTCTTGATAAGTTATGAATAAAGGAACTACCAATAGCACTCACTTTTATCAGATGATTTATTACAGAAAGCCCCGCGTTACGTGTTACAGCTATCCAAGTATCATTCGGAGCAGATAAAATTTCCTCAACTTCTACTTGGTCAAATTTACCACTTTGCATATGTAACAATGGTGCATCTGAACTAAAGCATTGTTCATAATGATTATTTTTGATAGTAATGTTTGAGTTCAACGTATTTGAATCAGTATAAATACGCACTAGACTCTGGCCAATACGTTTGAAATTATTGGAGGTAATCGTAATATTCTTAGCAAACTTGTTAATAGTTATAAACTCGCCTGAGTCTGGAGTTTCCGGGAAATCTGAATCTTCATATTGATAAAATGTATTTCCCGAAATTACAAGATCTTGCAAAGATGTAGCCTCGATATATTTCCAATCTGCCGTCCGATGATAGGAAACATTTCCCGAGATTGTCGCCTCTCGACAAGCACCAAAAATTAAACGACTCCCACCTTCCAGCTGATTCCCAGTTATCAAGAAACCTTTGGCATTCTCTGAATTCCAGCCTATATTCTTAACAATATAACAAGGTGAATAATGGTTACGATTATTTCTAAAAATATAACCCCTCATACCTTGTCTGGCATTCATATTATTGAAAGGACCAGGCTCAAAAACATCTTGTGCAGGAAATTCTAAATCTAGCCATGCAATACGAATGTTAAAAAAAGAACTATTATCAACTATAACTCCACGTCCAAAAATTCGAATTGCGTATTGAGATTCTGATAAATAGCAATCATTTATATCTACATCTACATCTGCTCTATTGTGATCTTTTTCATCAAGAATTAATACATCATGATTAAATACGCCAGTTCCAATAATACTAAGATGATGAAATCCACATGCTTCTTTTATTTTTATACAATCGTTAACTACTCTAAATTTTAGAACTGTATTTATGCGGTCTTTTCCAATAAATCGAATGCCAAGCTGCTTTATTTTAATTGTATTAATTAGAAACGTTCCCACTGGAAAGTTTAAATTTGAATAAGCCGGCATAATATTTAAAACTTTTTGGATTCCATTTGTCGCATCAGATACACCGTTAGGGATCGCCCCGCCCCACGTTGCATCATATTCCTTCTGACTTATAAATTGACGAACCCATCCATTAAATACAACTACATCATCTTTTTGTCCAGCTTTACTAGAATCATATATAAAATGGCCTCCTCCAATCGCTAAACCACTATGGTAAGACTTCACATAAACGGTTTGACCATTTACAGGATTTTGAATATTCAACAATTCACTAATACTTTCCATTACATCCATTTTTAATTACCTATTTATTAACAGAGATAAAGCTCTTTTTTCAAATATCACATTGAGAT
The DNA here is from genome assembly GCF_031799075.1 of Acinetobacter sp. V91_7. Classification (NCBI taxonomy): domain Bacteria; kingdom Pseudomonadati; phylum Pseudomonadota; class Gammaproteobacteria; order Moraxellales; family Moraxellaceae; genus Acinetobacter; species Acinetobacter sp. V91_7. The sequence continues at coordinate 229,815 of NZ_JAVQNT010000045.1, read as the reverse complement.
TGAGTTAATTTAAAAAACTACAGTTATTCACCAAATATACTCAATAAAAAAGCACCCGTTTGGGTGCTAAGTAAATAATTTAAATTAACCTTCAGAAGTACTTTGAGTAATCTGATTTGTATAGTTCCAGACTGTGTTTTCCCATACGTCACATACAGCGACACGAATGTAATATGGGGTTGTTGGTTGTAATCCTCCAAAAGTAGTTGTTAAATCTGTGCTGGTCCACGTTGGCGGCATTTGTGTAGGATCAAAATTAGGGGTAGGGCTTAGCCATACTGCATAATCTTTCAAATCAGGAACTTCGCTAGGTACCCAATTCACTGTAATAGAATCAACCGTAGCAGTTGTATAAACATTTAGAAGTACTGGCGGCACTGGATTGCTAATACTTAATTCAGCATAGGTGCTGATCTGGTCGCCGTTCTTACTTGCAACACGTATTGTATACGCTCGGCCTATACCATCAGTTTTAGCCTCTTCAATCGAATAGCTGTAATCCGTGTTAGTTGTATCAACTTGCCGAATCATTGCACCATTCGACCAGACCTGTACACGATAGCCATCTGCACCGGTTGAGCTTTGCCATTGAACTTTGAAGGTGGTACCAACAAACGGCGATTGAAGTGATAACCCCTTAACACCCGAAGGACGTCCACCAGATAATGTATAGCTATAAGCTGTTACCTCATCTAAAGTTTGTTCTTTACGCTCAAGACCATTAAAGCTAGTGAACTTTAAGAAGATCTGTTTTCCGACCAGATTCTCATTAAATTCATACTCAAAAATAGCTCTATCTAAACGCACAAATGGCTCACCAGCATTATGAATCTGAGCATCATCAAAACGTCCACGCAGAACATCACTTAACGTATAAAGGCCAGATCCATTTAACGTGGCTACTTGATAATTAAAATACTCGTCACCGACTTTACAAAGAGTTTGATCGGCTTGAGCATCTTCTAATGTCCCGCTGAAGATACGACTTGCTGTATTTAACTCTACTTGTAAAGCGGTATGATCTGCATCAATAGCTGTAACCAATTGGCCGTATCGTGCAGATCCGTAAATAGTTCCGATCATTTCGTAGGTCGTGTTATCAAGACTGGCCCAAACATTGGCACCGCCCCAATTGATACCACCAGACACCGCAACCCAAACTTGATTCTTGCCATCTGTTAGATCTAGTGGAGGTTCAAAAATAGCAGGCGCATTCACATTACCTGGTTCTTCATTACCACCCTGATAGCCATTAGAGGCTTGTGATTCATATTCAATGGCAGATCTTGAACCTACGGCAAGTTCCTCAGCCGTGATAGTTAATTCACCGAACTCATCTTCCTCAATACGTGTAATACGTACAGGAAATTGATCTAAGCCTAATGCTTCATCTGTGATAGTGACGATATCCATAGGCTCTAACCGGCAGTACTTCCAACCTAAGGTAAACTCGTATTCATTACGCACATACAGCAATCGTTGTAAGCGAAGCTGCGCCGCATGCCGGGCTATTTTAGGCTCACAAAAATAATGGCTTTCGACGGGATCCTCTGTCCTTAAATCAAACATCTCAATATTTGCTTGGTCCTTGGCTTCAGTCGTTTCTGTGTTGTACTGATTGTATCGGTTGATGTATTCAATCTGCACATGATTATAAGCATCAGTATCACGGCTACGGCGTACTCGTACCGGCTCATCATCACTAATGAAATCATCATCCGTTAGGTGATAAACCGGCGTGAGATCTGGTGTAAAAGTTACACCGTTCCCTGTAATTGCAGAATCGCCAAAGGATCTAATTTTTAATCCATCTGGGCTTGGTACCACGGCACAATTTACAGCTTCTACAATCTCGTTGATTGTTTCATAGGCTGCTCGTTGCTCTGTAAAGGCTGGGCTGATTAAAAGATTGGCAGCTCTGCAATAAGTACGGAACTCTTCTAAATCAGCCATGTTTAAATTAGGTGCTGCGCCGTGCCGAGGATGTGTAATAAAGTCTTCAATTACATCTGCGGGGTTTGCATCATCAATAGTTTCTGACAATGTAATAGTGCTAATCACTTCAAAGTTATGATTTGAAAGACTGGCGCTATTCCCCATCTCATAATTGGCGCATGCCACATATCCCAAAAAGGGATAGTTAATTGCCTGATCTGGATGTTTTGAAACTAACCAGCCCCAAGGCGGGTTATTATTTCCATCGTATAATTCAAACTTTAACTGATCGATTGGATCTAAGGTAATAGAACCTTCTTGTTTGGGAATGTACTGGTCCTTATCAACCCATATCAAACCAATCTTCTTAATCTGGTTCTCACATAGCCCAAGCATGAGCGAAGCACTATAACTAAATGTTGTATTGCTTGTTTTAGTGCTCCCACCCTTGCCGCCTGATTTCTCAACCGTAGTGTGAGGCGTAGCCAAGAAATCACCGTACCAAAACATGTTGGCCGCTACACGGGTTTTTCCATATACCAATGGCTGACATAGCCCATAAGCTGATTGTTGAATCCGCATAGAGTTGATACGGGTATCAGTAGTACTAATCGTGGTACCGCCAAATAATCCACCCATTATTTTTTCAGCCTCTTCATACGAAAAAAGCCCGTTATACGGCGGGCTAAACTTCCTTTAGTTCCATCTTGGATAATCACTCCCTGATGGAGATAACTGTGAATGACCTGCGGCCACTCGATGACAATTGCACCATGACTAATGCACTTGCCAAATTGATATAAAACGATGTCACCCGGTTGTGGTGGTCCTTCTATCGGATCACACACACCTAAGATAAGTTCTAAATAACGCTGCCCCATCTGATGCAGGTGCCAGTCTGGTGGATATGGTCGCGGATCTAAATGATCCATAAGGCCGACTTTCTCGTAGACCTCACAAATCAAAGTTCCACAGTCTACCCCAACCCCTTTAACACGACCTTGGTGGTGGTAAGGTGTGCCCAACCAAGTAAGCGCTTCTTCTACTGCTTCAAGGTTTTTCATTTCTTAAAATATTACCCCACGATGCTCTTGTCTAACCTTCATACGTTGCGCCAATGCTTGTATTTGAGAAACGGTAAGCGCTTTTGTATGGATAATTGATTCAAAGTGTTGGGTAGTAGAATTGACTGAAGATGCGTAACGATTATTACCAATCGATAGGGGTAAATTTGAATTTACATAGGAAAGATTGCCTGTTTCCTTTGAGTAAAACATACCATCTTGATACGCACAAAAAACCGCGGTTCCTGCGGTTTTATTAATCGAGATAGAAGTAAATACTGGCATGGCTGGATCTAAGACTATTCCAACATCCCAAGATGACACTTGAGGACGAATTGTTGCATATAACTTTTCACCTACAGTAAAAAGCCCAAATCCATCAGATGTACTACTAGCACCTAAAACCCCCATAAGCGTTGAAAGCTCTGATGTTCTAGGTTTAACTAAACCAGATAAAGTAAAACCTGTGACACTAGAATCAAGCAATTGTGAAATGAGAGCATTACCACCTTTCACACTAAGATCAACATAATTATCACCATAAGAAGGTTGTACAGTTGCGCCATTCTGAACAGTTAATGTATGACTATTAACCTTGCCAATTAAGGAATTAGAATCACTACCAAACATCCAATGGTCATAAGAATCAGATTCATATTTTTCAACATAAATTAGATCTTCGGTTTCAACTTTTGGCAATTGTGATGCAAAAGGACTTATGTAGTCTTCAATTTGAATGCAAATATTCATTTTTAAATTCCTTTATCTAAATTGGCAATTAACTCGAAATGTGGGCAAACGTGGTACAAGTGTTGAGTCACACCAGCTATATCAACTGAATCGGGGGTAGAATCTCGCAGGTTCCCACTCGCACCGTTAAGAATATTTAAACCAGCACCTAGATAGTCCATTGCATAGCGGACAAGTATTTGATTTGTAGGTGGTGCATTAAGTTCTAAAAAAACAGAATCATGTTCTGCTGACACTTTTAAAATCGGAAGGGCTATTTCATCGCCATTGGTATCGGTAGCAATCAGACCGTTTTCATCAAGCAGAAGTACTTTAAATCCATCATCAGTCGTCTGTGCTAATGTCGTCCGGTCAACCTGCAACGGTAAGGCTGGAACATCAAATTTAATTTGGATTTTGCTGCCCTCAACTAATGCAGCAAGTGGTTTTATACAATCTGGATATCGCCCTTCCGTATAATACTGACTGTATGCTCGGCCAAAATAAGCACCTAAACGTTTGTAGCCAATATTAGTTAAATGAGTGCCTTCAGAATGTTGAAGATGATATGTAGGGGTTATAAATAAAAAATTTTCATTTTCTTGAGGCAGATCCCATAAAGCTTTAGATATTTGCGGTTGTGTTTTAACCCCGTAACTAATCTGAACAATTGCAAAAAGCACATCTTCATCTTGCCCTGTTAAGGCTTTTACATCGGCATTAAAGTCTAAATGGACCTGCTGAAAGGTATTTTTAAAACTTACGTAACTAGTAGCGTAATAAGCGTCATTGGTTCCAATTATAAACGGCGTAAAAACTGCTTTATGGGATTTGCCAGCATTAAGCTCTCTTGCTTTGTTAATATGATTTAATACGCGCGGATAGATAGCACCGCCCTTTGCTAAATCAGAAATTTTGGCACCACCATATCCTGCTGTAGAAGCAAAGATAATATGTTCGTTTGGACTTATACCTTTGCGAATTAATTCAAGAGATGCATAGTTTGCGGCACCAGAGCAATGAGTTTCCCCTCGGTTCCCACCGCCATCTGAAGCTGGGCTATTATATTGCTCAACTAAAGGGATAATTCCTAACGTTTCACCAGAACCAAGCGGATCCAAACGTGGACCTTTACTAAATGTTGTATTTAGATAAGGCTGTGACGTGCTCAAAATATTTTGGGCTGTGGCACCTACAGATAAAGACTCACCGTAGCTCAGCATGTGATTAATTTCAGCAGCAATAGGCTTTTGTTCAAAATACTTATATGTTTTTTGTTGGACTGATGAAGGCTCTAAACCAGCAGCAAAAAATTTACCAGTTGACTTTTTGATGCCCCATAAAGCATTTCCTTCAGAATCAACTTCGCCGGCAATTACATCAGTGTTGCTATAAGACTTCAGTTGAAAAATACGGGTGAAAATATTTTGTAGAAGTCCGACTGCATTAAAAATACCTGTGGCTTTATCGATCCATACCAATGAATTGCCAAGAGAATCATTAACAATATTAAAAATGGTTGGGTCATTTGCTTTTTTTAAAGTGATTGCAGCACTAACAGCATCAACTTTAGTATTGGTGTAACCATTTGAAATTGTGACAGGATCGTAAGGACTTTTAACTAATTCCGTTCCGTTCCACGTGTAATCCCCATTTTTTGTTTCATCAGGATCATTGCTAACTGTCACCTTATAATCAATAGGCATCAATTCAGTTTTAGAGTCAGCAAGTTCCTTTGTGGCAAAGATATTAACTAATTGTTCATTAGTTGGAACTTCATCACCTAGAAACCGAATCAGTTGAGTTTGGGCTTCTTTAAAGCCGGATTCAGTAACATTTTGACCAACAAACTGGTCGGCATTAGGTAAAGGCATTTCTACCCCCAAATAAAAAGCCCTGCAATCGCAGGGCTTGGGTTAAATTTAAAAACTAAATTGATGTTTCAGGAACTGGAACGAACGGCGCACCACGGAAACGAGCACGGTTGTTAAAACGGTTGGAACATGTATCAAGTCGCTTATCACAACCCGGATAAACTCGGATTGCTTCACCGATGTCAGGCATTTCTAAAAGCGGTAAAGTTAAGAGCAATGACCCTGCTTCATGTAAGCGCACAGTACGTTTAATACCGATATTTGCACCCTCTAAAAACTCTACAACACCTTGTGTAAACCAGCCCTGAGGCTGGCTTAAGTCACATAGGATTCGACTAGGCGTACTATTAGCTCCAATAGTCGTATTTACAGCAAAATCCGCACTTAGTAGTCCACATGCGCTATCAAACAAAGTATTTAAGCATCCTGGTGTATATAAATTCCGTGGCATTTGAAGTTTTAAATTGTCTACATCAGAAACCACACTTGCATTAATTACATAGCGATCAAGTTCGGGCTCAACAATACGGCCTTCAAATAAAACCAAAGTGCCGGCACTTGTATCAGTAGGTGTGTGCATATCCATGAATATGCGTTCCAACTTAAATCGTGCACCGTCTAATATGCCATTATGAAAAGCTTGAGCTACAGGAACATCGCCAAATTTGGTGCTTTCATTTGTTTCAATCGTGATAGATAAATTGTCCACCTCAATCCCCAAAGAAAGGCTTATTCCATCTCGGCTTATAACTGGACCATCAGCACGAAATTCTTTGCCCTGTACCGTCAAATTGACGTCATAGCTTGTATAACGATATTCAATGCCCTGTATGGTTGTGATGGTGTATAGGTCTGCCATGATAAATTGATCAGCATCTAACAGGGCAATTAATTGAGGTGATGCTTGTCTCATATCTTAGTCCCCAAGGATCCGATTAACTCAACCTTTCCAGCCTTCCAGAGCTTATGCATAAAGTTGACGTATTGCTGGGTGTCATCTTTAAAACGGCAACGGTAGTAAAAAGTACCAGTTACAGTCACTTCTACTCCTTCCTCGATCGGCTGTGAAAGTACATATTTACCGTCACTCGTTACTTGAGCTGATGAGTTATTCCACATCGGTTTTTCTTGGTTTGAGTTCCACATAGTTTTTACAGGAACTTGATTCCACATATTAGGATTAACTTCACCTATGATTTGCTCTTGTGTGTTACCTAAGGGCAATTGGCTCGTATGCATATCCTTGTATAACTGGAATGAAGTTGCAGCCCCATCCCCAACAAATGTGCAATTAAATTCATTATCATCCGGCATCTTGTAAAGAAATGAATCAAAAGCCCCACGGCGCTCTAAATAAAACCCTTGAAGTTGCTGCAACTCCTTTCTCCCCTTATTTTCACGCAAGAATGCGTAAGACAACGAGATTTCATATTTTGGTGCGGCCTGAAAGCTCGCACGGAGCTCTCGGCCATTAATTGAAGTCATGATCTTTGTATTGAACATGGGAGTAAGTGAGGTATCCCATTCAAGACCGGGTAATTCTGGAAATAAAACGTTTGACACTTACACCCCCTTATTTACCATTCTTACCGAATCCACGTGCATAGCTTTGCAGACCACCAGCAACCGCACGACCATTATTCTTAAACAATCGCTGAATACTCTTGGCATCGAGTGTATTAATATTTATGGTCGCCCCAGATCCGCCGCCTTCAGCTGCTGCAGCTGCTCCAAAACTTGCACCACTACGCATGGCTTTACCCATTTCACGAATGGTATTTGCATGTTGTGAAGGTAAAACCATTTCATCTTCATGAAGCTGGGTCACTGGATTCACACCGGATGGGATGTCATAACCGCCTCGAGCAGATTTAATCTTACCCGCTAAGCCTGCCACTAAACCGAATGCAGCCGCACCGGCACCAACGGCGAGAATAGGACCAATGTATGGAATAGCAACCATAGCTTTAAATGCGCCCGCCATAGCCTCCCACGCCGACATCATAATGCCCTTGATTGCCTCGGCTGCCTTTAAGCCCAAACGAGCTATACCACCCGCAGCAGTTACACTGGTACGTGTTGCTTCACCTGCGATCGTTGCACCTGTTTGTGCAGCCTGACCAGAGGCCTCGGCCGCTGTTTCTGCCCCGACAAACCCAAGCTTACGAGCTAACTTAATCGCTTGAATTCTGAGCCAGCCTTGAAGCTCTTTAGTTGCTGATTGCAATGCAAATGCACCCATATCAGCTAAAACTGCTTTAGTGGCATTACTCCATGTTAGAGTGCCATTCATTAAAGATTGAATGCCTTGATCCCAAAGGTTAGAGAGTCGAGAAGTGAAGCCGCCGAACTTAGCCTCAAAGTCTTTCATTTCCGCATCACTAATTAAGCCCATAGACTTGGTGTCAGCAACTTTCTGATCTGTCTCTAAATCAGACATGTTGTTTGTGATTTGGTTTTGATTACCTTGCTTACCAGTAATACTGGTTTGCTCATTCTCTAGTGCTAAACGCTCCCTAAGACCCTTTAACTTAATTTCACGCAGCTTATCTTCCTGTTGCTTCTCCAATTGAATTTTCTGAACATTTGAAATTTTCTTGGCATCATATTCTGCTTGAATACGCGCCATCTCAAGTTCATACATTCTTTGATTTTGTTGCTGATAATTGTCGATCTGTTCTTCACGAGCTTTTTTGTATTCCTCAAACTCTTTTAAACGGATAGTAATGATCTTGTCTGAAGCATCCTTTTCGGCCTTAACTTTTGCAGCGGCTTTTTCATCGGCAGTCATCTTAGATTTTTCAATCTCATCCAATGCCTTTTGCAGATCTAAAGCGACTTTCTTTTCTTCGGAAGCATATTTATACCGAATATCAGCCAGTGCTTTAGCTGCCTGTTCAGCTTGACGCACAGCATCGGATTTGCCCTGCTTTGCCTTATCCGACTTACCTCCATCTGGATTGAGTGCCTTATTTTGTCCGATACCAAAAGTAACCCCTTTACTGCCACCTCTAGCACCTAGTTGAGCATTTTGAATATCAATTTTAGCTTGGGATAAGCGATCAAATGAGGGAGTTCCGCTGAAGATATTTGATGCGGAATTAATTGCGGCTTTGGTGGTACCAGCAATATCAACCACCGTATCTTTGGTTTCAGTCCAGATTGCCTTAACACCACCCGCCAGAGCCTTACCTTTAGCCAGAATCCCATCCGCATTTACAAAGTTTACGGCGGTACTTCCAATGGTCCTTAGGTTACTCATCACACCAGACATTAATCGCACAAGATTTTGTAATCCAGCTCCAAGCCCAACAATAACAACTGCCACGCCTTTAGCAACTGAGCCTAAGGTCTGAATAACTCCGGTAAATGCTCCACCTTTTATGGTGCCATTCATAAAATGACTAATAACACCGCTTAAAGCGGGCATCACTGCTTGAGCCAATTGATTTTTTAAACCGGTGTACTGCATTTGAAGTACTTCGGTTTGAGCCTTTAATTCAATGGATTTTTGAATTGCCTCTTCACCCGTAATAATCCCTGCTTCTTCCATGGCAGACTGGTATTCTTTCCAAAGCTTACCGCCATCCTGCAAAATCGGAATCATAGCTGTAAGATCAGATCCCATACTTTCTAAATAAAATGACATTTGCTGCTGGTTGACTCCAGCTTCTTCCAGCTTATCAACATACGTTTGTAATGCCTCCACGCCATCCATCTTGGACATTTCTTCAGCAAGCTTTTTCGCACCTGCCGCACCACCTTCTGTTTTAACGGCAATTTGCTCAAAAAAGTCCATTGCACCACCAGAACCTACAGATGCAAATTCTCCAAGTTTTTCATTGAAGTCTTTCATCATGTCTGAGACTTTTTCTTGGGAAAACCCTAAAGTTTGGGCTGCGCCAGATAATCCCTGAAATGTTTGTATCGAAGTATTCGCCAGAGCTGAAAATCTTGCGAGTTCAACATTATTATTGGCAACTTCAATTGCTAGCGTCGCCATACCTGCAGCAGCTACTGCTGCTCCTCCCACAGCTAAACCCGCAACTGCCCCAGCCGCAACCAGTGCACCGCCACGTAGAGCTCCTAACTTGGAAGTAATACCATCAAATGCTGAACCTATTTTTGAACCGCCGAATGCTTCACTAATTTGGTTGCTAAAGCCTTCTGAAATTGACTTAGAAACATCATCGAACTGTCGTTTAACACCTGAAAGGTCAAACTTAAATTTCACCCCTTTGGTTGTGTTTTCAATTTCCTTGGCTGATTCAGTTACTATTTTTTCAGCATCATCCATACCCTTTTTAAGCTCGGATGTTTTTGCACCCACATGGACTTCAACGCGGTTGTTATTTGCCATACGAACCTCTTAGGCATAAAAAAACCACCCGAAAAGGTGGTTTTTAGATTATTAAAAAGGCACCCTAAGGTGCTTTAAGCTAGAATTTACAAGCTTTCTTTACTGGATCTATGTTCTTTTCAAATTCATCAAGGTTAAACTCGATAACAAATGGGCCTTGGCGGTGAATATTTACCTCAAGTAATAATTTATTATGGCCTTTTAGTTTCTCAATTAGTTGTTTTGGCTTTTCTGCAAAGAAAGTTGTATAAGACCCCTGTCCATTACTAAATGAAATATTAAAGGCTTTCTGGTTATCTAGTCTTGCTTTAATTGTTTTACCTAATGCATTTCCATACTCAGGACTTAAAGGTGTTTGAGTAGATAAAATTACATCAATCGATTCATCTTGGCATCTAAAGGTTAAATCAGGAATAACCGCCTGCGATGGGTCACTATTCTTCATCCAGATAGAATCAGATTTTAAAGTAACATAGACATTTTTTTTATCTGTCATTTTGGAAATATCTTCTTGATATTGCCACTTCGAATCTTTTGTTTCACTAGTGCTATTTTTAGCTTTATTTTCAGAACTGCTACCCTTTACACCTAACAAATTAAGAATAACACCCAAAAGAAAAAAACCTATAAATAGAATCAGCACCCACTTGAAAAACTTTTTCATGAATTCACCGGTTGTTATAAAGTAAGCATAATTTAACAAACCGATTACATTTTGTCATATCCAGATAAGTCAGGGCGGCCTTAACCACCCTGTGGGAAACTTTCTAATACTTCCAGCATATCGTCTTCGTCATCGTCTGAGATGGTTATTGCTGGGTCTGTCTCCTCAATTCCAGCGAAAGCTTCCAAGATACGGCAAAGACGTTGTATTCCAATATGTGCGGGAGGGTTACTTTGCTGATACGCACTTAGTGCTCTTAATCTAGGTAAATCAATTTCATTACGTACATAGTCGTAATCTTTACCCATAGTCAGCACTAAATGCGTGTACAGCTCCTCCCAGTTTATTCCCCCGAAGATTCACCTGCTGGTTTAGCTGTACCTGTATATTCCAAACCAGAGGTTTTAGTTACTATTGATAAAACCTCTTCCATGTTAGCCATATCTAAGAGCTCATCCGAAACATATTCACGGGTAATATCTGGATAATTTCGCTTTAAACAAACATGCGCCATATCAATAATTACCGAGACAGGGACATTATTTGATTTCAATTGTTCTTCAAATCGCTCAAGCGTACCCAATGGAGCCGGAGCAAAAATCCAAGTCTGACCATCAATTTCTTTACTATTACCACGAGGGTTTTCAACTTGCTTAAATTGCATCTGGTATTACTCCGATAAATCGATTTTGAAAACACGGTTAAGATCATCAGCCATAGGCTGAAATTCAAACTCAGGAATGTCGTAATCGTCCTGTTTTGAACTGAATCCAAGTTTGTTACTGGTACAGCGATAGAAATTCATGTGCATGAACTTACCCTTGTAATCACGCTGAAGATCCAAGGCAAATTCAGGTGTATAACCCATATCTAAGTTAGATACAGTGATTGACTTACCACCAGCAACTGTCGCGGAATATCGGAAGCTAATGAATACAATCTTGCCAACATCGGCTGTAGCAAAAGTATATGCTCCTGTCACGTTATCAACGCTGTATTGCCCTGCCGTTGGTGTTGAAGCTACACGTTTAAGCGGAATAGCCTTCCCATCAGTAACACCTAAATCCTTAACAAAAGTGCCAGCATTTGGAACTACAGGTGTAACCAAGCCGCCTGCTTGAATAGTTTCACCATTGATGGTTTGGGATACCGTCTCGATTCCACCTTCTGCAACAACGCCACCGAAGAAAATAGAATTTAGCAATGTTCCGTTAATACGCCCAAACGATGCTTTACCTTTAATAGATCCTTTACCACGTGCAGCATCTACAGCGAACTGCCCACGACCAAAGAGTTCTTTTAAATCGAAACTAATATCGACACCTACCGACTGCAATACCCCTACTTCAACTGGTGTGGGATTACTAATCGGCTGCCCATAAACGTCTTGAATCGGTGTAGCAAAGATTTTGCCGGCACCAAATAAATATTGAGCCATTTATTTTGACCTCTCTAAAATGACAAAACCGCCATAGAGGCGGTCATTAATTAAATGTTTTGTTAGTTAGTTGTGAGGATCCGGATAGGGATAATCGCAATCGCCTGATCATCTAGCATGTTTTCTACTGCTTCATATACTTCAACTGTGCCTTCGATCCAGCAATGTTCCACCAAACCACCTAAGGTTTGATATTCGCTAAATTCTGGATGGTCTGGCTGAATAGCTTCACGTACACGATCGATGAAAATATTCATCTGTGATGATGGTGGTTTATCTCTATCAGACTCATGGATATAGAGATAAACCTCGGCAGCAAGTTCAACTTTTGAATCTAAACCATGTACCGGTACTTCTTGCTGGTTGCCTTGTGTAATAAACATGGCTGGGCGCTGTTCTGGTGTTACATGGTTAAAATGACGTAAACGGCGACTTACCGTAATCAATCCTTCTACATTTGTACTTAACCGATCAAATAACGCTTGATAGATTGCTTCGCTATCCACCTGCTATACCTCGCTCAATTGCTGCATCAATATTTTTCGGAACAATCTTGGCTACCATATCCAGTGAATCACGCATGAAACGCAACTCCCTAAATCTGACGTTTCTTGAATGGGCTTTAATATTGACTTGAACTGGCGATATGGGTCGGCCAAAAGCCTGTTTTATTGTTCTAAGGTGAGCTTTCACCCCCATAGATCCATTTAAACCAAACTCATGTGCAGGTGCATAAGGTACCAATGCACCACCAGCTCCCACCGTCCCCTCTATCGAATCTTTATTCTCATCCACTTTAGATGAAACGGATCCACGTAAGCGGCCAGACTGTACATTAAGCCGTTGGCCACTCAACATGTCTTCCTGAACAATCCGCTGTAAGCGCAAAGTAAGAGCGTTAATCGTGCGTCTTACTTCAAACCTAATGCGATCATTCATCTCATCAAAGTTGACTCGAGTCTCAACACGATTATCACTCATGGCCTATTTACTCTTTTGCGGAGGCTGCCGATTTCTTTGGCTCAACCACTTCGACATAACGCTCAAAACCTAGAGGCTTTAACATATTAATAATGTCGTCCTCAGATTCTAAAACACCATTTTTGATATCTAGGTTTTGACCAGCAATAACGATTTTTGTTGGCTTATAGCCTTGGGGTGCCTGATATTTAAAAGGCATGGGATTCTCCTATACAACAAAAACACCAACGCCTAAGCGATTAGGGTTTGTGCCTTCGTCATCAATTGGAATTGAGTTTTTTAATGCAAGGTAGCGTTGGCCATACATGCTGAGATCATAGAAAGCTTCTTTCGATGATCGTGAATAACTCACACTTTGACCCGCAATTGTCATGCTCGATGCGGTACCAAAAGCAGCACCATTGCCGCTTACGGTACCAACTTTAAGAATGTGTGCTGCATATAGACCTACAGCACGCTCCTTTAATGCCCCGAACTCAATTTGAGAAACAACCAGCTCAGCCTCTTCTAAGGCATCCTGAATTTTATCATTAGGCAAATTTACCAAGGCTGTATCAGACGAGTACTTCTGGCGAAACGTTTGTACGTCCATAGGTCCACCTTATTCCTTAGCTTGAGCTAACTTTGCTTGTAACTGCTCAAGTGTTTCATCGTCACTGAACGTTACTTCAAGCCCTGCTAGTTCAGCTCTCACGGTGGCCAAAGCAGCTTCATCAGTTGGCTTTTGCTGCTCACCAGCTGCATCGTTTTGTTTACCACCTTTACCACCACGGCCACCCGTTTTACCTGCTGCTTTGGGCTCTTCACTCGGAATTTCCTGAACTTCAAGCTCTCCTTTTTCAATGAGTGATTTAAAGGCTTTACCTTTTGAAATACGTGCGAGATCCGCAGCACCAACTTCCACAGTTTGACCCAGACCGACTTGAATCCCATCAAAAGAAAAAGCGGCCTGAGAGCCGCTATAAGTAATTTTTGGCATGTTTAGTTTTCCTTATTCAACATCGTAGTAGCGGAGAGAATCGACACGTTTTAAATAGACACCCTCATACATATAGTGTCCTGGTGTTCGCATCACATAATTGATAGGTTGAGCTGCTAAGAATTCCAGTTCATTACAACGGAAAGTAATGCAGCTTGGATCACGGCGGTAAATAATGCTACGGTCAGTACCACCTTCACCTTTACCTTCAAGCATACTTTCAGAAGTGAATGTCAGAGTTTTACCTTGCATTGCAAAGGTGTTCTTTTCCTTAATATATTCAAGGAAGGTTTTCCCTGCTGAATCGGGAACGATACGACTAGCGAGAATGGTGAACTTATTCTCAGGCATTACAAAAGTATCAGGCTGAATACTGCTATCAAACTTAGAGGCATTCGAAGCGCCTTTAATTGCCTTATTGATATCGGCAAGAACGGCTTCAACTGTAGCTGTTGCATAATCAACCGTAGAGGAAATAACCTCTACACCAGTCTGATTATAGAAACCAAGTAAACCCGATTCAGGCTCTCCAAACCATGCAACGTCACTCATATGGTTTTCATAAGCCAGACGAGCCGCTTCAACTTTATCAGTCGTTAATTGAATGCCTGCTTTTAGGGCTGCTGCAGCTTCAAAAATACTGATTTCATAGCCAATTACACCCGGCTGTACAGTAAGTTTAACTTCGTCATAAACCACTTCTGCTAAGGGAACATCGTTGCCAGTACCTGCGAAACGTTTACCACGGCCGACACCTTTCTTACGTTGTAAGACACTTGCGGATCCCATTACTGCGCCGTCTAATGACTCAATAGGCAAATATTTTGCATAGGCTTGAGCTTCGGCAAGCTGTGGTGTCATTTCATCAATCGATTCAAGTTTTAAAAGTAACTTGGCAAAGTTATCTAAATTGAATGCATCACCTACAGCAGCTTGAACACCATGGGCTACAGCAGTTAAGCGAATTTTCATCCGTTCTAATTGTTTTGACATTGTTTACGCTCCACGTAATCGAAGAATTGCTAAGCCATCTGGACCCGTAATGGTTTCCCATGAGGCATTAGGTAGTTCTGTTGAATCTAATGCTGCAGAAGAAAGTGAACCAAGTGGTGCTTGCGCTGTAGGGTTTGCGGTACGCACATATACCTTTGCATTAATATCAATCACTGGTGCTGAAGACTTCACCCAGATAGAACCAATCTGCATAACAGGCGCACAGTCTTTGGCTTGATATGCTTCCTTACCTAAGGCGTTTTTTCCAGATTTACCGACGTGCTGTAAAACCACCACACCAAACTTTGTATTAGTAGCACCAGTTACCGCAGTAACAGTTTTGCCATCAGTGGACTGAACCACCACTTCACCGTCACTTATCACAGTATTACCCGCAACCGGTAAAGATAAAATTTCTTCGGGCATATGTAGACGTGCACGCATACCCGGAATAGCTTGAGGGGTTAAAGACATTCTCTATTCTCCAGTTTCTTAGAAGCTTTTTTTCCAAGCTTCTTTTTTGTTGTTAGGTTTAAGTTCCCCATCCTCTGGTTTGCCATCACCTGCTTTTATGTTTTGCTGCTGATGGAGTGCATCACCTACAGGATTTGAAGGATGAATACTTTTCAGAGCAGATAGGGCTCGGAATGCTGTATCAATCTGCTCAGGCTTCGCATCACCGACTGACACACTACCCAACACTGCCCCCACCAAGGCATCACCCGCTTTTGCAGCAAGCACATCGCGTTTGATTTGCTCGCATGTGCACCCTTCTGTTTTTACTGTTGGCACCAAGGCTTTAGCATCAGCAATCACAGCAGCACGTTCTGTTGCCGCTTGTTCTAGCTTTTCAGGCGTCATCTGGTTCTTTTCCAGATCACCGACTTTCTGCTCAAGCGTGGTTTTATCGGTATGCAATTGATCTACGACCGCTTGAACGGCGTTTAGTTCATCACCGATAGAAAATTGCTTATCACCAACTTTAAGTTTTGCAGCCTTCAAGTTTTCCAGCTGCTCTTGTTGCTGCTTTAATGCATCCGCCAAGGGCTTGTTATCGCCAATATCAAAACGAATACCGTTTACACTTACTTCCATTATTTTATTCCCCTTAGGTGGAGTTTGCTTTTGGTCACCGATGCGGCAATCACCACCGCAACGGCCATATTTAACTAGCGCCATGTGGTCGCCATTAAAATTAATAAATTTGGCTTGGTATGGCGTTCCATCAGGCGCCGTACCTTGTTCAACGACGAATAAAGCTCCATAGCCAAGCGACATTTCTAGGCGCTCGTTGCTTTGGATCAGATCAATGCTGATCTTGTCTTTAATGAGCAGATCACCCACCAAATAATCGCCTTCCTGTCGGACGTTCTCACAATAGCCAATGTGATAATCCTTCCAGTTAGAGGCATTAATTTCATTCTTTGGCGGGTGATAGTCAGTGACGTCTACACCGTTAAAACTTTTTATAGTCTCAGGCTTAAAAAGCTCATCAGCAGGTGTGTAGACATTGATAATTTGATCGGGTGAGTAACCTTCTAATGATGGGAACTCATACGCATAGTACTGGCGTACTTGAGGCGCTTTAGCTAAGCGAACATTGACACATTTCAGATACCCTTCTTTGGTAAATGAGCGCGTCGATTCGCTTGGCGCAAAGTCACCAATTTTGAGTTGGTAAATGGTTTTCATAAATTGCGCTCAATAAAAAACCCACCGAAGTGGTGGGTTCTTGTAATTACAAGTACATTAAGATTTAGATTTCACCTCATTAATCTTTTCTTGAAGAGCTTTAGCTGTTTGCTCATCCAGCGATACATTTAAACCATGATAAGAGAGCATGAAACGTCCATTTGCATCAACTACTTTGATATTCTGAATATCATTGTGCGGAACCGCGAAATGAAAGCTATCGCTCGATCCTATAAAAGATAGTCCAACTACTTCTTTTAATGAATTTGGATCGTTATATGTTTCTACAGCTAAATGAGATAGTTTCATATTCATTCCTATTTAAAACAAGTTGAAAATCAATCTATATCAATATCATAACTACCAAGTTAATCAACCAAAATATCCTCATAGTTAGGCAATGCAGTACAACGACACCGTATAGGCAGACCAGGATGTCCACCCGCTGGAGGGGAATCCCATCTAAAGGTTTGGCCTTGCTTGTGTTGATGATCAGGCCGCACTCGCTCATCTTTGGCCGTTTGCCATGTATATGTCTCAACACCCATTGAAAGCTGTCGGGCTTGGTTAATTTGGCCGTTAATCTTACCCATCTGATCACTAGCAATAAGACGTGCACGGTAATCAGTAGATAATCCTAATTGCTTAATTGCTTTGGCCAACTCTTCATTTGTTTGGCCAGTCTGCAAAGCGTTGGTAATTAATACCTCAAGCTTATCTGCGTATTGCTGCGGAATAGACTTAATCAAACTGACATTAGCCGTGATATTTAGATCTACTTCGTCTTGAATATCAGCAGCTCGATAGAACGGTGTTAGATCCACTCCAATAATTGATTTGGTGTGTTCTGCTATTTGCTTATCTACTTCCTTTTGTGTGTCAGTCACAACCTTTGTTGCTAGAGGCCTAGAAACCTCAACAACATACTTTGTGAGCTTTTCCCGAAAGGTCCACATCATGTCCGAAAACCATGCATCACCGATGTTCTGGCCTACAGTTGGAATGACTAGATCCTTAGTTTGGTCCTGACAGTATTTTGAGATAGCTAGTAATTGCCGTGTGTAATATAGCTCTACACGGCGATTTACGTGCACGGCCCTCGGCTTAGAAGCTTTACGACCTTTTTTACGTTTCTTCGCCTGCTGGAGGTGTGGTTTCAGGATCTGAATTATCGTCGTCATTAGGCTTCACCATTGTCTCAAGATCTTTGATATGTTCTTCATCTATCACTGAATAAACACCGTCAATAACAAGCTGTCTTGCTATCTGTGGTTCTGTAATAATGCCCATCTCTAAATACTTGGAATCCCGTTCTGCGTTAGCTTTTTCAACCTCAGAACGGACCTTAGCATCCAATTGCCATAACGGATTAAATACAACATCTAAGCTATGGAACTGACGACCAAAGGTAGCTTGAATAATCACTTTTAAAAGCTTAAACATGAAAGGCTTTAAGGACCATATTTGCTTAGTAGCGATACTGTCGTAATAGTTCCGTGTGTCATGTTCGCCTGTCGCATTCATCCCTGCAGGAGATTGGCCGAATAAAATCGTATAAGGCATATCAGCAGCACCAGCAGCTTGAATAGAGAATTCACGCATTAGATCAGGCAAACCACCAAAGCTATAAGACTTTGAATCGTATTCCTCGTCTTTATCCAAGACGAGCATACCGTTTAAACCCTTTAGCAATCCGACACTGAGAAAACGTTCAACTACGGATTTCATGTCCTCCTTGATCTTATCGACCAAGTTGGGGGTTCTAATCACGTCAATTTTTGATTCATGCACAAGACTCGCTGAGGCTTTCTTAACAGCAGCATGATCAAGCAAGTCCTCGTAAACCTCCTGTAAAACACTTACAGGCTCTTCATTGACTACATCTGCATGACCAAATTTAATTAAGCGAGTGTGGTGGATCCGTTGGTTAGACTTTCCATCGAGCTTTAGCTTGTAAAATTCAGGTTGCTTTAAAAGTCCGCCCGCTTCATTTGGTGGTAAGTACTTTGAATTATCGGTTTCAATCTGCTTTTTCTTGAGTACCGTGAAAAACTCTAAACGGCCAACGCCCAACTTGTTTAAATCAAACGGTTGATCTAAATTGCCGCCGTCCACAGTCCCTAGAAGCACATAGCAAACGCCATATAAGCGAGAAAGGATCAAACTAGATAAGAGCACCCCATCTAAGTTAAAAGCTTTACACGCCTCTTTAAGCTTCAATAAATCGTTATCTTGAATCCCTTCAAAAAACCATCCAGCTCGGAGCATGTCACTTGCTGGGCGGTTTACGATGCGCTTAGCTAACCAGTGTTGATACACCGCTTCTAATTGCTCATCAGGAATTACTTTCTTAACGAAAGATCCGTGAGAAGCTTTGTCACGTTCGGTACCAATATTTGAGACAAAGTTTGTATATGCCCCTGCATCGCCAATTGCATCGGGCTTTTTAGTTTCAGCCATAATTTCCTCTAATCAAATACAGTTGGCTTGCTTGCTAATGAATCGTTAATTGCATCAATGGTTGGGTCCCACTGGTCATCATGGTCATGTGTCCAATCGGCCGTGAGCCCTTCAATTTCTTCAACATAATTCAATAACCATGGTGCTTCTGCTGGCAATAAGACACGGCCATCTTCAACATATAAAATGACGTCCATAGTTCTCGATAGCTTGTCGTCGCCACGCTGAATAGCCCGAATAGGTAATGTTGTTTCTTTAGCAATGGTTTGAATTAATCCAGTACCACTAGCCTTATCCTCTACTGCCATATATCGAAGCTTGCCGATTTGGGTATTGCCATCTTTGTGTTTTTTAATGAAGTCCTTGGCTACTTTTAATAGCGCTGGCGCTTCCCATTTGCCACGCTTCACATCGATGATGTAAAGATTATTGTCATAGCCAAGGCCAGCACATATGAATGCTGAATAGTCGTTATGCTTCTTAACCTTCTGTGCTGTATCTGCCCATATCCCACGCCATTTAAGAACGGGTAATTCCAAATATCGAGGGAACCATTCAGATTTAACAAGATCACCACCGAGCTTTTTAGGCGCTTGCTGATATTGGCTGGCAAACGTGTAGCGCGATACCGTAGCACCGTCCTTGTCTTGACCACCCTTTTCAAGCTGCAATAGAGATTGCAATGATTCTTTTAAGGGCCAATAGCTTTGACGGCCTTTCGCATCTCGCTCAACATCACGTGGAATTTTGCTCTGTATTTTTTCGGGTAACTTACTGATGTACTCATCATCGATAAGCGCGGGAATACTGATCTGTTCCCATTCACCAGGCACATTGCCGGTCATCACAAAGTTAGTCGGATCCTCAACGTGCAAACGCTGCATGATCAGAATAATGGGGGTATCAGATTTAGCTTTACGTGAGTTGACCGTGTTTAGAATCTTACGGTTAGCTTTACGTCTTGCTGTTTGGCTAAATGCATCCTCAGGCTTTAACGGGTCATCCAAAATAATCGCACCGGTAAACCCTTCATTCGCTAATGTACCGGCACGGCGACCAGTGACCTGCCCACCCATGGATGCAGAATAAACATGACCAGCGTCATAACCATCGACCGTAGTTTTCCAACTCGATTTAGCATCCGTACTAGTAGAAATCTTTACAGGCCATAAATTCTGAAAGTCTTCTGACTTAACAATATTTCTAGCTGTTGCTGAGACATCCTCTACAAGTGATTGTGAGAAAGACAAATACAAAAAGCGTGAACGAGCATTACGCGCTATACCACGGGCAATAAGGTTTGTTAATAATTCGGTTTTACCGCTACCCGGTGGAACGTTAATAACTAGGTTTTTAACCCTACCAGCAATTACCTCATCAATCTTGTCAGCAATATATTCATGATGCCAATTGACCGAAAACTTAAAGCCCATACGTGGCAAGAAAAATCGCCGTGTGAAAAATAGATGTTCTTTCTCACAGAGCTCTCGCTCTAACTGCATTTCTAGCAGATTAGTATTTACCTTGGAGTTCATTTAACACCTGCTTTATTTGTTCAGGCGTTGCAACAATTTGTGTGACATGCTCACTTTGGAGCGGCCCCCCACCAGCGCCCGTTACTTCGGTTTTATTGGTGAATTGACCGCCCATGTCCTTTGCAGCTTGCTCAAGAATTTTTAGCGAAAATAAAGGATTCTTTGCATGAACTGAATATTGTTTCTCAAGCCTCTGTAATCTGACTGCGAGATTAGCAATAGGAATGTTTAAAGGCTTTTCTAAAAATTCATTTCGTGTGTGCTCAAATTCTTCTTTTAATTCCTGACTAAGATCTTTTCCGGCCCGCTTGGTTGGGTCATATCTTTCACACTGTTGGCGTGAGATCTTGACCTTAAATTCTTCGTTGACGAGCTCAACTGTCTCTTGAGGTGTGTTAAATACAGCAAGTGACCGTACTATATAGAGTTTTACCTCTTTTCTAAGTGCTGCCATAAACCTCTTCCTGTCAACGTACGTCAACGTAAACAGGCAAAAAAATTAAGCCAGTTTCAGTAGACAAGTACCACATGCATGAGCAATTTTTGCTTTTGAAATTGTCGGACCTGCATTAGCTAAATCCACCATATGTTGTACGGCGTCATTTGCGCCGTATCTACCAACTACACCATGAAATTCTTCAACGTCATGGCCACGTAAATAATGCTTTGGCATTCCTGTAATAGGACTCAAGATCATGTCTCCCTCATCCGTACGCTTTACCCCTATGTGGTAAAGCTCATGCTCAATGAGTGCACAAAAATCGATATCACTACACTCAGAAGAATAACGAGCATCGATTGTGATTACGTAATCAGGCACATAACCAAACCAATTAATCATTTGTCTTTCTTGGCGCATCTTTTGCCAACCTCCAGCACGGAACATAACGCGCTCAGTTTGCCCCCATACAGTTTGGCCAGCTTTAATAAAAGCATTAGAAGCCCATAACACTTTAAAAAAACGACTACCAAAATAAGTTAAATGATCATGGTCTGGATTATGCAATGGTGAGTTTGAATCAATGAATGTATCCCAAATCCAATTCTCAAGTTCTAATGAAGGCTCAAAGTCAACATTGTCATAAATAGGATCTAATTTAAGTAAGCGCTCTGGTGGTTCAGGTCTATTCATAAAAAACCTCAGGCTTATTATTGAGACGAGCAATTAACTTATTTTGTTTTGCTAAGGCTAAAAAAAATCGCTCATCTAAGTGAGCGATCTGTTCTTGTGTTAACCATTGCGTGGTGCAACTCCCCAAATGATTAATCTCTAATTGGAGCTGTCTAACCTCATGCGTAGTTTTCTGAAATTCAGTCATAAACACTCCAAATAGGCAATAAAAAACCCACCGAGTGGTGGGTTTCATTTTTTGTTAAAAATAAATTAAGAAAGATATTTGTATTTTTCAGCTAGATGCTTGCCAGCGATTTCTGTTGTTTCCATATATGGCAGTTCAGCACAAAGCCAAAAACGATATGTATTTTCACCAACTATGTAACTCTGGCGGTTGTATGTTGATTGTTTAGTTGCATCTATTTCCTTGGCTTCAAAGTAAGTACCTTCGCGGCCCTCTACAACTTCACCATCCAAGTCACCGCCAATACAAATAAACATTGAGCTAATCCGTTAAATTATGAATGGCAGCTTAACATATAAAGTAAAAAGCCCCGCCAATAATCGATATTTAGCGGGGCCATTTGCGCCGCAATACGTCCGGCAAAATTAATAGTAAAGTTTACTAAGGGAATGAGATCCTAGTATTCGAATTAACTATTTACAAAAATAGAATTTAACGTAAACATGTAATTTCTAAAAACTTATGAGAATAATATGAGCAACTTTACTTATCCAAATTACATTACACCCTCTATAGACGATCCAAACGTACTTGAGCTAGCCAAAACGATAAATTCTGAAAAATTACAATCCATTCCATTTAATGAAAATCTACTTCCAACTGGTAATTGTTATTGGAATGTAGAGCATTACGTCAATACTTATGGAGGAACAATACAATATGGTTGGATTTTCAATCTCTGGCCAAACATTTTAGTTGAAGCTATGCATCATGCTGTATGGAAGACACTAGAGGGTAACTTAATTGATGTCACAGAAAACTATACTATGCTTAGTAAAACAAACATTATTTTTCTCCCAGATGACACTAGTAAGTTAAGCACTCTGGATATAGTTCCCGCTATTCAAAATCACTATCACCCCATAATGAATAATATAGTTGTACAGAACTTTATTGCTGCGAATAAGAATAAAATTGACTTAATTAAACATCATATACAAGCATCATATAATGCTGGTTATCGTTGCGAATTACACAGATCTAAAGCTTCTCAAGATCATTCTTCTTCACCGAATATTGATTACAACCAATTATCAGAAATTGACTCAAGAGCAATAAAGGAAATTCCACAAATGATCCAAACTATTGAGGCACATTTAGGGGCTTATATTTCACATTTAAATCAACTTGGTCAGCAAGATGGCTCTTAACTCCACGAGATAGACTTGTTCCAATATCCATGTAATTGAACCCATTATGAGGTTTCTTAGATTTTTTTGATTTACTTTTTTTCATAACGCACTCTCCTTACAACAAAAACCTCAGTTCCAAATGATTCTGAGGTTTTTCTTTGGGCAATAAAAAAGCCCACCAATTGGCGAGCTCTTAAATTCATTCAGGCGATTACTTTACATTTCGCCCATTTTAGAAATCTTTATACTCAAGTGTATACCCAACTGTCAAGCACAAGTTTCTTGATTATCAGGAAGTTCGTACTGAAACGATCTACGAATTCGTCCTCTAATCTCATTTTCCCATTGTGCAACAATGGATTCACCAAAGAGTTCATATTTCTGGTAGCTCTTAATGTATGCAGTTTTTGTCGCTGTAATTTTAGCAATATTCATTTTCTCATTTAACGTGTAAGGGCGTTTGCCTGTGCTATCACACTTATTGCAAAACACTGCCCCGTTGGGGTTGCCTTTTGAATTGAAAGTTTCAAGCTTACCTAATCCTTGACAAGCCCCACACATAGCCTTAACAAACAAATGACTACGAAGAACTATTTCAGCTATGCCTTTTGCAAGATTGGTTAAGTCACCTTGAGCATTGGTAGGCTTAAATTTTTTCTTTATCATTTCTTTATGGATTTTAACAGCCAACTTATTTCGAGCTCTGAAAAAATCCCCTGACTTAATTTCTCCACGTACAAACTCGACCTTACCGGGTATATCTTCAATACGGCGCTCTGTTTGAAAATTAAAGTCAAACTTACTAACAAAAGTTTCAGTTTGCTTTTCAGCTGGGGTAATGATTGCTATACGCTCAAAGTCTACTTTTTCAACAAGCAATGTAGCCCATAATCTAGCATCTGGTGATAAAAGCCCTAGTTCTCCTAAAACAATATCTTTAGAAATCTTTTTACCTTCTGCCTTACCTTGAGCAATAGCAAGGCGAAGCAACTCAATAAAATCAAACTTTTCAACTAACATAATCGCCTTCCTATTAACCCTTTACCATTTTTAAAAACAACTTGTTAAAACCTATTTCCACATCAAAATTTTGCATATCGACCAAAAACAAGCATGGCCGCATCTCGTGCATGTTCATTTGTACGTTTTGCCCATCCTGTAAGCTTTAAAAAATACTTAGCATCAGTTTTGGTTTTGTTTGCAGCTGGATGAATCATCTGATATTTCAATCCCTGCTCTTTGCACCAATCTTCCCAAATCTGAGCATCACGTTTTACTGAACCAATACCCTCACGAACACCAGCTCCACTTTTGGCTTGTCTGGCATCTGCATTGCCGAACCAAGTGCGTTTACGTGCATCCTCAATAAATAATTTTATGTTTTGCTTACTGTGGATTTCGACCAGCTCTAACACCTTGCTCATTGCCAGGGTAATCGTGTGTGAGTCAACATCCTGAAGCTGTCCACCATTCCCCTGATCAATGGCCACTGCAAAACCAGTATTCACGCCAGTATCAATCCCTATTAAAACTTTACTCATTTCGCTCAAGCCTTAAGTAACTGATCCAATTGATCAGCAATCATGTGATAAACGCGTGATTTATCCAGATCACCCAATAGTGTTAATGCATTGGCATCCTGTTTGTATTTGTTAGCCAGGTTCTCAATAGCACCTTTCAGCTCTACTAATGGATGTTTTTTAATTTGATTTAGTCGCTCAAAGTTTCTAGATTCTTTGCCTTTCAATTCTTCGACCATTTCATGAAAACTTTTTTGTCGCGCTAACTCTCCAGACTTAATAAACTCAGGAGAAAAGTGCTTTTCCAAGTTGTAGCCTTGTTCTTTCAGCCATTTAATGTCCATTATTTTCACCCTCTTTATTGCCTTTGAGCGCTTGCTCTAAATAAAAAACAAAATCATCGGCCTCCCTATAGCTATGCTGGTGATATGCTTCAATCAATTTTTTGACCGCTTCCACTTTGGCTTTGTAGCTGATGCTCTCTTGAGCCATATCGACCAAAGCGCATATATTCAATGGGTGAGCAACAACATCAACAAATGGGCCGTAATGTCTATTGCAAGCATGTATTGCATCTTCAGCTGCTCTACGAATTAGCACCAACTCCCTTTGTGACAACTTAGGTTCATTCATGATTTCCCCCTTGATTACGATAAACCCGCTCACCATCAACGGTTCCAAAACCACAGATCAAACAAGCCACATCAAAACCATGAATGCATTTAGGTTGATAGATTGATTCGTAATCTCGAATAGCCTGCACTAAACGCTCTTTGGTACATGTCCAGTTATCTATGTAGCGATGTTCAAACTCACCCCAACCAAGCTGTACGATGTTAAACAGGGTATCTTTTGCACCTTTGAACCCGTCAAGTTCTTCAATGATTTCTAGCGATTCCACCAGACGTTTGATGTCGGAAAGTTCAACAAAATATTTTTCCCGATCTGCCTTACTAATCTCTACACTTTGGCCACATTGAAACTCAAACCCTTCATTCCACTCAGTTGCGTTAGAGGGTGCAGAATCTACGATATCCTTTGCGTATTTCAGCCCTTTATCTCTAATTAATTTAGTTGCTTTCATTGAGCACCCCTTCAGAATTTTCGCTTGATAATGGCGTCATGACTCCATCAGGCCATTTAAAACTTGTTATCCAACCTCTATCCCATTTTGCCCAAACGCCGTATTTACTTAATCGGTAATACACTCCAGCTTGCCAATGTGTTGCACCTTCAGGGCGGTTTTTTAATATTTCTTCAGACATGGCTTGCTCCTTTTGATGGAGTTTTAAAGCCCATCTCAATTAAATATGGAATGAATGGTTTTTGTTGCTCAGGATCTACCAGCTTTTGGGCCATACGTTTTCCTGCATCCATCCAGGATTCACCGCTATGACAAAATGAATCTTTGAAATCAGGATGATTCACAAGAAGGCGTGCAAAAGTAAAAAGCTGTTTGTCAGAGGCAAAAGTTATTACCTCCGGCAATGTGTTTTCAGAATTAGATTGTGGGCCACTTGAGTTTTTGTTTTCAAAAGAACGTGGTGCCGGTGTTTTCATCTTTGCGTATTTGGCACGTGCTTTAAGCATCCACTCTGCAAAAAACTTAACCATGAAATCATCGGAGTGATTGCGATCCTGGTTAAATCCTTTGAATGCTTTTAGCTCTCTCTCAAACCACGAAGCTTTGAAAATCTCGTCAGGTTTGATTGCTGGATTGATAGAACAAATTTCATAATTCAAATTTTCCAAAACAAACCATGTATTTTTTTTATTTTGATTAGTGTGTTTTGATAGTGTGTTTTGTGTGTTAAAAATTTTAACTAGCAGTGGTAAAAAATTTTTACTAGCAGTAGTTAAAAATTTTAACCGGCAGGTACTTTCAAGGTAGTTAAATTTTTTAACTAGCAAGCGAGATTTTTGAGGGAAATTTAAGCAAAGATTTTTGACCCTTTTGCCATTTGATGTCTTTTTAGGTACTGGTGCTTGGTAGTTAAAATTTTTAACTAGCTGACCATTAAACAAGCTAAAAGATTGGACCAGAACTGATCCTTTATTTGGAAAATTAATTAACTCGCCAATAAAATAATTATCAATTAACGAGTAAACATTTCCGTAAATAGATTGCTCGTGCTTTTTAACCAAGCCTACTTTAACCAGTTCTTTTGTACATCTAACAACGGTCGGATGACTTTTTCCTGACAGCTCTTCCAATTGCGTAAGCGAAAGCGCATCACACTCTTTTGCCCAACCCCGTGTTTTACGGTTAATGATTAAATAAATCTTTACTGAGGCATCTGAGATTTTACTCATTGCCTCATCAACGAAAGCGTTGGCAACCTGGAACGAATTAGGCACATATTTACTCATGTTGTTTGTACCTCATGATTTTTATGCTTTCTGCGCTTATACCGAATGTCATAGCAAGCCTTACAAGTTGCACAGAAAATAGCTGAGCCATCTTTTCTTTTAGAACCAGATCGCCAGAAAAATTCCTCATCTAATGGAAAGTACTCATTGCAATGGATACAGAGTTTTTCTGTACCCAATTCAGTTTGAATCGTTTTTGGCAAAGGTGAATTCGTCATTTAAGTTCACCTTCTTCAATGATTTGAATGAAAGTTCCTAAGTATCTGATCCGCTTAGCTCTATAAAGACTCGAGATAATTGCTCCAGCGTGATGAAGATAAATTCCATGTACACCATGCTCATCTACAAGAGCCTGCATAAACTCATCACGAGTTACGGCCGCTTGATTTTCATCATGGTTTCTACGTTTCAAATTTTGCTTACGCTCAGCTAACAGACCAGACAAAGTTCTTAAAGCTGGTTCGTGCCAGGATTGGTAACTTTGCTGACGCTTTTGTTCTAAAAGTTTGTCTTTAGTCGATTGATTTGATAAATTAGTTTGCATATTCATTGACCCTGAAAATTAATGAATTAAAAGCCTGATCTTGACCATCAGGCTTTTTTATTACCTTGAATAACTTGAAGTGGGTAATTG
This sequence comes from Acinetobacter sp. V91_7, assembly GCF_031799075.1. NCBI lineage: Bacteria > Pseudomonadati > Pseudomonadota > Gammaproteobacteria > Moraxellales > Moraxellaceae > Acinetobacter > Acinetobacter sp. V91_7. The sequence continues at coordinate 202,096 of NZ_JAVQNT010000045.1, read as the reverse complement.
ACCGTTGAATCCCCATCATTCCCCTCTTCGACCACAATTGCCCGCATACGCTCATTTCTTCTAATACGCTCAAGCCCTAAACTTACGGTGTGCCACTCACCAACAATGGCTTTTTCAAAGAGGATTACAGCTTGTCTACTTATCTCCATTCCGTAATAGGCGGAAATATCACGAAGCTTGTCCATGATTTCCGGATCGTGTTTCGTTCTAAGATCTTCTTTTTCAAGACTCATATTTATGCCCTTATGCTGATAGATATTGGTTTCTTAAATAATTAAAATCAGCGCCTGGACATAAAAGATCGCAGGAAACACGCCCTTCACTCGCTTTATCAATACGAATTGCAAGCTCAGCACTGCATTTTTTGTTGACGTAGATAATTTGCTGAAGGTTTCCAAGTGTGGTTAAACACGCTTTAGCAAAGTTTTTGCGATCCTCAATAGGCATACCTTGCAAGTAGTTTTTAAGTTGCTCGGTGTTTGAAGAAGACATGCTAATCTCCCATAGTTAAATATTTAGTAAATACTAATTTTAAATACTAATTATGTCAACAGGAGTTTAGTGGGTACGAATTTACTTTTTACTAAAAAATAGTTGAAATACTAATTATGGATATTGTTTCTTTAAGACGCATAAATTTGCGCGCAGCGATTGATGCTGCTATAGCCTCTGGTAAGTTCTCAAGTGATGCAGATTTTGCAAATCACTATGATATTAGTCCGAGTCAAATTTCCCAGTTAGTAAAGGGTCATGGTAGTTTTGGTGAAAAAGCAGCAAGAAATTTAGAGAAAAAGATTGGTTGGGAAACTGGTGTGCTAGATGCAACACCAAACAATAATGCAGCCGAAATCACAACTGAAAATAACATGAATCAAAAAAAACCTCAGCACATGAACTTTGTGCCACCGGTTGATTTGACATATAACGAAAATCCACGACAAACACCTGTCTTGTCATGGGTGCAGGCTGGCGACTTTAGCTATGTCTTGTCTAGCGACCTGTCTAGTGCAATTGACTGGATACCTTACGATTCAAGAGCAGGTTCAAATGGCTTTGCGCTGATTGTACAAGGTACTTCCATGGAACCTGATTTTAAGCCTGATGAATTTATCTATATCAATCCAACCTATCAAATAGATGAGCTTAACACTGGTGCTTTGGTGGTTATGACTTGTGATGGCGATAGTGAAGCAACCTTTAAAAAGCTAATTTCTGAGGATGGTAACTATTACCTACAGCCATTAAACCCGAATTGGAAACCGCAACTCATACCTCTTGATCATACATGCCGATTGGTTGGTAAAGTGGTTGGTAAGTACACAAGATATTAATAAAGAGAACCTCAAACATGATCGCAACACTCAACAAAACCAAAACATCACTAACGATTAATCGTCAAGAATTCAAATTGGCATTAGATAAAATTGGCGAAGGCATTGAAAAGCAAATAGCCTCGCTTAAAAAAGCCAAGCAAAGTTATGACTCTACTGAAATGGCATGTGAGGTCATTAATGAAGCAAATATCTTTGAGGCTATAATCGAAGGATTTAATGAAGCTGAAGGCACTAATTTAAAACTATCAGATATAAGCAATCTGGAGCAGGCGCAAGGCTGGGTTGATGATTTTTTAGAAAAGTACAGCACTTGAAGGTGTCGAGTTCGATAAATATAAAATTAAAAAACTATGATCCGATGCGGTACCTTTTGGACTGCTAGGCGGATCACACCCAAAGCAAATAAGATAAAGTCAATGAAGTAAGATTGATTATGAGTAAGAAATACAGACAACCGGAGCTTCGCGAATATAGAGGCTTAACAAGCACCGAGCAAATGGCAATACACCAAATGCTCATCTCCTATGTTCGTGAAGAGAATTGTCGCTTTAATATAATAATGACCGGCACAGCAGAACCCTACAACCTGGTAAAGCTAACCAGTATTAATTTTGAGAATGAAGCATCTGCAATTTGGGTCCATTTTGAAACCATCACAGGTGAGCAAATAGCTCTACCAATTGACTTTCTTTCAAGAATTGAATTTTCAGGTCAGCAAGAAATTTAATTAAAAATATTAGGACTCGGTATAGGGTGATCTTAAGGATATAAAAGGGAATCCAGAATATGCAAAAAATAGGAATTAATTCCCGCAATATCAGCCATGTTCTTTATCAACACTTCTTATTGACGGTGGTACTTAGAACTGGTGAGCGGTTTATTTACAGACTTCTTGAAGCAACCACATTCAAAGAGTTTGTTGATTCAGAAGATAAAGATAAATTTTATAGAAGTCATATTGAGGCTAATAAGGAATTTAAGCGGATTCAGCTTTTTGTGTAATTGAAACCGTGACCCGACACGGTCCTTTAGAACATATCGGGTGGAGAGAAATATGGCAAATTACTTAATCAGTTATGACCTCATTGGTGATAAAGATTACGAAAAACTATTTGAGGCTATCAAATCTATAGCTAATGGCTACTCCAGACCCCTGAAATCAGTCTGGATCATAGGCCATAAAGGGGAAGCTTCTGACATAGTCAGTGCCTTATCACGATATATCGACAATAATGATAAGTTGTTTGTTACGTTAGTCACAAAAGACACTTCATGGACTAAAACTCTAAAAGACTCCACTAGAGAATGGCTTAAAAAATATATTTAGTCATAATTTTGGTTCTGATGTGACCCCGACCCCATTAAAATAATCTTCTTGATCAAGAATTGCTTTATCAATCCATTCTTGATCCGCATTAACAACCACATTTTCCACTAGGGTTACACAGCCTTCAAATAACTTGATACGTGTCCCCGCTGGAATAATACCGCGCTCTAGTTCTGCATCTTTCATAAAAACCACCCTCCAACCCACCACCACGGTGGGTTTTCTTTTGTCTATTAAAGCATTCGATTAGTAAAAAATAAATAAATTCACTAATTTTATTTAGTGTTTACTATTGACATATTATTTAGTAAATACTAAATTACTTTCATCAAGACAATAAAAAAGCACACCGCCTCTCCCCAGATTCGATGTGCTTTTGCAAACAGCGAGGTAAGTATGAACGTAAAAGCAACCCCATACAAGTATTACTTAGCAATTGGCGTATCAGCAGCCATTGCTACGGTGACTCTAAGTAACTGCGGTTTTCAAACTGCTGAATCAAGCACAAATACAAATAATGTATTTGTTCCAAACACTACACCTAGCGTTTACAGCGTTAAAACAGCTCAAATCACTGGTAAAGATAGCGGTATTGCTTCAGTCAATCTTGACGGCTTTACCCTAGATTTTGATTTCAAATATTCTGCTCACAAAGATGACTATGGTGTATCTGGTTCTGATTTTATCGCCGTAGATATTACTGAGCTGGGTGAAATAAGCGTCAAAGATGCAAATGGTAATCCTTATAAAGATTTTACAGATTACATCGATCATCGAAATATAAACGCCCTTCTCGTTGGCTTCATTGAAAAAAATCGTCTGGTGGAGGAATAGTAATGAAAAAGACCTTCACCACACCTTTTCGTAAGTTTCTTTTTAAAGACCAGGAAGGTTTCTACCATGTACGTCTTGGTCCAAAAATCTATTTGGCCAAGCTGACTCTAGATTTTACGCCAGACTTTGACAAAGAGTTTACTGGTGGAAAAAGAGCTCAGCCCTTCAATTGGTACAACGTACTTGTTAAAGATTCACAAGATAGTGAGCCGCGTCCAATTACTACGGATGAATTATCACAAAAATGGTTCAAGCCTGAATTTAAAGGCGGTGTTAATTATCACCGCGCTATTGAGCAAAAGAACCGTACTCAACCCCAACGATACAGCGCAGAGCAACGTATCGCTTATAAAAACTCTCGTTATTAATTGGGTGGGATCATGACTAATCAAAACAACGCATTACATAAAATTCAACAAGAGTTGAAAGCTCCAAAAAACAAAACCAATGATTTTGGCAAATATAAATACCGTAACTGTGAAGACATTCTTGAAGCAGTTAAACCGCATCTAAATGAGTTGGGTGCAACACTCGTTCTTACAGACGAAGTTCAGCAAGTTGGCTCGGTTGTCGTTATTACAGCAAAAGCGGTCTTTACTGATGCTAACGGCAAAGAAATTACCGTAACGGCTCATGCTGGCGTGGATGTTAATAAAAAAGGTATGGATGTTGCTCAAACATTTGGAGCATCAAGTTCATATGCTCGTAAATATGCTTTAAATGGATTGTTCCTTATTGATGACACAAAGGACTATGACACTAATGAATATCATCAACAAATGGACCAAGCATCTAAAAATCAAAGCAATCGTACTAACAATAATCAAGGTCAGCAATCTAATCAAAGCCGACAAGCAAACAACTCCAATAATGCTCAGTCTTTAGCTCAACGTTATACCAATGCTCTTGCAAGCATCAAAAATGCCAAATATCCATCAACCCTGGATAAAGCCATTGCTACTTTTGCAAATTCTCAATATTCCGCTGGGATCTCTAATGCATGTCGAGCCCGTGCAGATCAAATGGGATGGAATTTTAATTCTAATACTCAGCAACAAAACCAAACTCAACAGCTCCACCATTAATTAAAGGCAGGAAATAATCATGACTAATTTAATTTCAAACCAAGAAGCCTTTAATGCTTTGATGTCCGGCAAAGTTATTCTTTGCCGCCACATCGATGGTGAGTTTAAAACTTTGGATCAGTTCCCGGCTACAGTATTTCCTTTGCCAGACTATGAGTACTGTATCCAATTGCCAAAAGTTGAATTGGCTGGGATTACATTTACTCAACCGCTAACCCTTGATGATGTCAAACTGGATCAAGATATTTATCTTATAGAGCCAACTGGCAGCATTTATTGGTACAAATACAATGAAACTTCTGCTCATAAAACAGCAATTACAAATGGATTTGCTCAAGCTGATATAGAGAATGCTCGACTCCAGTTAAAGGCATTTTGTGCAGCCGTTGGCCGTGATGTAGATACAAGCGATGTTCTTGTAGTTCCTATCGGTGGTGCAGAAAAACAAAAAGCAGCAAAGAAAAAATCTTCAAAGACTGCTACTCCAAAACAAGTTGAGGAAGTCAAAGCTGAGGATCCAACTCATACAGAAGTTTTGGAACCCTCTTCGACTGATGAAACCACAACATCTGAAGATTCAAACTATGTTCAACACCAAGTTTTACTAGATGCTTTGAAAATTGCAAATACAGAGCAAGAAGTAGAAAACGTTTGTTCAGGTCTTGAAAAAGAAGGATTTACGCAAGAGCAATTGGATGAAATTGAAATTGCTAAACAAACTCGATTAACTGAGCTGGATTTTATTGAAATGGATACAGCTGATACAGCTAGTGAGCAAGTATTTTCTGTTTTACATGATTCATTTATTAGTGACATCGAATCTTGCACCTCAGCTGAAGAACTGAAAGCCGTTAAAAACAAGATTGGCGCAAATGACCATCTAGAAGATCTAGAACGCGACAATTTAATGAAAGTTATTCAAGAGACAACTTTCAGCGACAAAAAAGCATCTGCCCCAAAAGAAATACTTAAGGGTCTAATTGATCGTGCTAGTACCACTGAAGAATTAGCCAAAGCTAATGACACAATCCTGGCAAGCAAAAATAATCTTTCAACTGACGATTTACGAGATTTAAAAATTCATTACGAGCAACGAAAAGAACAACTTTCACAGCTTGATTTAATAGACCCTGAACCTACCTATCCTGGATTCACATACACCAAAGATCTTATAGACAGTTTAATTGTTGAAATGGATATGGCTGGGAATGCTGAAGAAGTTAATGCAATCTTTGACCGCACGCGGAAATGGTCTGAAGCTCAGCGCAAACCTTTGCTTGAGGCATCACATCACCGTCTTAGACAACTTCAAAACAGACCTTTAATTGAGCGCATCCATGCTGCACAGAATATTGATGTTCTACGCACCTTATTCGCTGAGATCCGTTTACTTGAAAATGGAACTCTAAAGTATGACGCAATGAAAGCTTATAAAAACCGCGAAGCTCAATTACCAGGTGCACCATTGGAGATAAGCCAATGAAATATCGCTACTCAACAATGACGCGCATTCTTCTCGTGATAGGCGCTCACATGAACCACCAGTTCGACAATGTTAACCCTTCTGAAATCGATGCTTGCTTAGTCAATGTAAAGTTTAAAGAAGCTACATGGAGAAAGTGAAAATGAGTACAGCAACTGAACTTAAAAAGGCCAATGAAATGACTAATTTCAAAAAATACAAAGCTAAAGTTTTTGAAGCACTGGCAAATGATACTTACGGATTAACAGTTTCTCAGTTGGCGACTGTATGCAAGTTAAGTGCAAAAACTATTAAGCAGATCTTGGCCGAACTTGATGTAGAGAAAAACGGCGATGTTTATTTATTAATGACCAAACAACCGGCTCCATCAACGCCTCATTTCCCAATATATGATAATTGGCTTTCTAAAAATATGACCACCCTTCGCCAGGCTACAGCTCATCTAAGAAATAATGAGGTTAATGACATTATTGAAGTTGCTGGACGTTTAATTTGGGAAGCGTCAAAAACTCAGGCGTTGCCGGAAGGTTATGTCATCGTTACTGAAGATCAGGCAAAAGATACAGCTCGCTTAGACTTCATGATTGATGACTCTACTAAACGAACTGTCTGCCACCAGAAGCACTGGACTGATGAGGGTGATTTACTTAAAGAAGGCCAATGTGTAGCAGAAATTTACTATATATCTGGATGGGATTACATATACGAGTCGATCGCGAAAACAAAGAGAGAGGCTATTGATAAAGCAATGTTTGAAAGTAAATCAGGAGCTGAGGAATGAAAGGTATTAATAAAGAAGCTGAGATTGAAAAGTTTAATGCTGCTAATGATGATGCAGAATTTTCACCAGAATCACTAGCTGCAATACTTGATGTTTCGACATCTTGGTTGCAGAAAAAGCGTTGTGAAGGTGGCGGTATTCCCTTTTCAAAAGTCCACTATCGAAAAATTTTTTATAAAAAAGCAGATGTGTTAGCTTATATTGAGCGGCAGCGCATACAATCAACATCACAAATGGCGGTTTAACCGCCTTTTTTATTAAAAAAATTTGTAGGCAAACAATAGGCTAAAAACATATAAAAATAGGCAAATTAAAAGAAATAGGCAGATAGTAGGCAAATAAAGTATATTATCGTATCATGACATAAGCTTTAATATTGTTTCAGGTATTTTCATTAAAATACAAAAACTTAATAGTGACTTTAATATACTTATATATGGTCTAATATCGTTTCATAGTGCTAAAAAATCGTTTCTACCCGAGAACTCATCTGGTTCAGGGTAACGACACATGCAGCGGCATCTTCGGAGCATTTAGTTTTAACTTTAAGAAAAATTCAAAATATTTATTTTAATTTAATCTTTCATACAGACCTGTCAGTCTAAAATTCCTTTTTAAACATTAAATTATCCTCTTACGTTATTAATTTACCCTCCACCTCTACCATATTATTTTTCATTTCTATTAAGACACTCTTCATACCAAGCTGTTTGAAAATCTTCTATTGCTTTTCTTTTAAAGAAACTGGTTTTGAATACTTTGGCCGAGTAAGCCGAATTAATTAAATCCTGATAAAGTTGTTTTGCTTTAGGATCTTCTAGACCATTCGCTATCTGTTGCAAGTCTTGAGATGGAACTTTTTGTTGACGTGCCTCCATGACTGTATGAGCAACTTTTTTCACTACATTACAAATCTCGGGATCATTTACGTTTTCGTCTGCATGACAACTTAAAGCCAAAAAACCAAGAAGAAATAATCTAAACTTCATGTCTCTATCCTATTTTTATAGTTTAAAACGAATGACAGAATTTAATTATTAAAAAAAAGAAATAGAAAATTTCTTACTATTTCTTTTTAAAAGATCACGCTGGATTAATCACATAAAAATAAATAATCAGACCCACTAAAACGGTTGAAGCAATTGTTAAATATGTACCGACCGTATTAAAACTCTGTAAGAATTTCAAGATTTCCATATCTAGAACCCCCTAAACTATCACCGATAAAAGACAAAATGAAATTTACCATAACTCAATAATGCCAATCAATTCACACTTATCGGATTTTTTGAGATTTTAAACATCAATTAATTTATTGGTTACACCTAATCGCCAAGGCATCCTTGTAGTAGTCAGTTGCACTTTTCAAATCTGACAACAATTTTTCTTCGGTATAAGGTTTTGGTGAAATTTTTATTAATGCGGGCATATATTGGGTCTTGTAAACCTCAGGATAGTCATGGCACAAGATTTTGACTTTAACCTCTTGTGGTGTATTCGGATTATCCAATTGATCTAAAAACTCTCCAATTTTACGGTCAGACTCTTCAAATTGAGCTTTATAGTCAACTTCAGCAGCTTCAGGTTCTGTTTGCTTTGTGCATCCACCAAGTAGTAATACGGTGCTTATTGTAAGGGTTAAAATTTTTAACTTCATAGGCTTAACAATTTCGCATTCATCTTTTTAAATATTCTTATCTCATTAAATGTAAATAAATACTGGTAATACGTAAAGAAATAGAATTTTTTATCGCTAAAGAAGATATCTCATATCACTTTATGACAATTAACTAACCAAATAAATTTAAAGTTATTTTCTAATCACTCTTCTATTTTCATAAAGCTATAAAAAAATAGGTATAATTTTGCTCGACTGATCTCAAATCTTTGTTAGATTTACACATGAATGAACTTAGTTTTATTAGAAAAAATTTAAGATCTAAAAGACGTTCTTTAACCCCATTGGAGCAAAAACAAGCTCAGCTTAATGTTCTCCATCATTTAAATACTCTTGCTATTTTTCATTCATCAAAAAAAATTGGTTTATATTTACATGCCTTTGGAGAGGTTCATACAGACCTTCTCATAAAGTTATGCTTTAAAAAGAATAAGCAAGTTTACTTACCTATGATTTGTTCTATGAATCAAAATTTAGTTTGGGTAAAAATATCTAAAAACCAATATTTAAATCGACGTTTTTCTCATCATCCATTGGGTATGAAAGAACCTATGGCAACAAGAGGAAAACATGTATCTAAACTTGATTTATTGCTCATGCCACTTTTAGCGTGTGATCAATACGGTACGCGTATTGGTATGGGAGGTGGCTATTATGACCGTACATTGGCAACTGCAACACACAGGCCTTATCGTTTGGGTGTGGCCCATCAATTTCAATTTATTGAGCATACTTTAAAACGGCAAAGTTGGGATCAACCATTAGATGCTTTACTCACCCCTCAACATATTTATTATTTTAAAAGATAGTTTTTACAAAAAAATAAATTCAATAACTTAAAATAAAACTTTACTTTTCATGCCTCTAAAATCATAAAAGTAACCACCCTAAGGATGGTTACTTTTAAGTGACAGACCGCTTTACCAACTTATATTAACACGCCTATTTAGTGTTCAATATCGAATAAGTTTTGCATTATTGTTAACAATACATTGCTTATAAATGGCACAAGAAACTGATTACTTTCCATCCAAACGGATTTTTTGTTATATGAATATTTCATAATTATTAAGCTAAATTACTTATCCTTGCTACAAAATTTTATTCTTCTTAAGAATTAATTCATTGATTCATAATATTTTTAAAAAAAGTTGACTAAATTAGTCATTTTTTCCACATTTTCTATTGAAAGGCCCTTGTAATTTTCAAAATACACATCACTATAAAAACATGGCAACCTCGTTGTCACTCATTAGGAGTGCCCATGTCTGAACTTATTATGAATGAAAAAACTGACTTAGAGCCTCAGGTTCCAAGTGTATTACCACTTTTAGCGTTACGTGATGTAGTGGTCTATCCACACATGCAAATTGCGTTATTCGTGGGTCGTGAAAAATCGATTAATGCAGTTGATGTGGCTCGTAACAGTGACAATTTAGTATTTGTAGTTGCGCAAAAAGATTCGCTTACAGAAGATATTGATCACGATAACCTTTATCAGTACGGAACTGTCGCTAAGATTGTTCAGGTCGTAAATCATGAGAATGATGAAAACTGCATCAAAGTACTGATTGAAGGGTTACAGCGCTCTAAGCTTGAAAAAATTATCGATGAAGATAGCCATTTGACTGCTGAACATAGCTTAAGTCCAATGACAATTAACGTAGATAAAGCTACCCAAGAAACTCGTTTACAAGAGTTACGTACTTTATTTGCTCAATATGCTGAAGCAAAATTACGTAATGCACGTGAACTGGTTGCAGCTGCTAATAAAATTGAAGACTTGCTACAGCTTATGTTCTTCGTGGCAACACGTGTGCCTCTAAATATTGAAATTAAACAGAAATTTTTAGAGCACGATGAGTTTGAAGCACATTTGCAAGAGCTTATGAGCTACTTGGTGAATCAATCTGCAGAACAGCAAATTGAACAAACTTTGCATGACAGCGTAAAACGCCAAATGGAAAAAAACCAACGTGAATACTTTCTAAATGAAAAAATGAAAGTCATTCAACGTGAACTTTCTGACATGAATGGCGGCGCTGAAGATGACGTTGCTGAAATAGAAAAACGTCTTGCTGAAGCTGATTTACCTGAACACGTACGTAAAAAAGCTGAAGCTGAGTTCCGTAAGCTTAAAGCAATGCAACCTGCATCTAGTGAAGCGGCTGTTGTACGTAACTATCTAGAAGTAATTTTAGATACGCCGTGGAATAAAGCGAGCAAAGTGAGTATTAACCTTGCGAAAGCTCAAGAGATTCTTGATACAGATCACTACGGCTTAGATGACGTTAAAGATCGTATTGTTGAATACTTGGCTGTTCAGTCTCGTGTTAAAAAACTCAAAGGTCCGATTCTATGTTTAGTAGGCCCTCCTGGTGTAGGTAAAACTTCACTTGGTGAGTCAGTTGCAAAAGCAACAGGTCGTGAATTTGTTCGTATGGCACTTGGTGGCGTACGTGACGAAGCAGAGATTCGTGGTCACCGTCGTACTTATATTGGTGCGATGCCAGGTAAAATCGTGCAGTCTTTAACAAAAGTTGGCGTGAAGAACCCATTGTTCTTACTCGACGAAATTGACAAGATGGCGCAAGACTACCGTGGTGATCCAGCTTCTGCATTGCTTGAAGTATTAGATCCATCACAAAACAGTAAGTTCAACGATCACTATTTAGATCTTGATCTTGACCTATCTGAAGTGATGTTCATCTGTACTGCAAACAGTATGAATATTCCAGAAGCATTGCTTGACCGTATGGAAGTCATTCGTCTACCGGGTTATACCGAAGATGAAAAAGTAAACATTGCTGAACGTTACCTTGTTCCAAAAGCAATTAAGAACAACGGTCTACGTGCAAAAGAGTTAACAATTCATGAAGAAGCGATTCGTGACATTGTTCAACGCTACACACGTGAAGCTGGTGTACGTAATTTAGAACGTGAAGTGTCTAAAATTGCGCGTAAAGTGGTAAAAGAAGCCGTAAGTAAAAAGTCTAAAAACTTACAGCTTGATATTACCTCTGCCAATCTTCCAGAATACTTAGGTCCACACAAGTTTGACTTTGGTATTGCAGAAGATGAAGCGCAAGTAGGACGTGTAAATGGTCTAGCTTGGACATCTGTAGGTGGTGAGTTACTTACCATTGAAGTTGCAGCTGTAAAAGGTAAAGGTAAATTCATTACCACTGGTTCACTCGGTGATGTCATGAAAGAGTCTATTACCACAGCAATGACTTTAGTACGTACGCGTGCCGATGAGCTAGGTATTGAGGCTTCTCGTTTTGAAGAAACTGATGTACACGTTCACTTACCAGAAGGTGCGACACCAAAAGATGGTCCATCTGCTGGTTTAGCGTTGACCACTGCCCTTGTATCAGCATTTACAGGTATTGCGATTCGTCCAGATATTGCAATGACTGGTGAAACAAGTTTAGGTGGTCGTGCAATGCGTATTGGTGGCTTAAAAGAAAAACTTCTTGCAGCACACCGCGGTGGAATCAAACTTGTATTTATTCCACAAGACAATGTTCGTGATTTGGCAGAAATTCCAGCGAATGTTAAAGAAGGTTTAGAAATCAAAGCTGTAAAAAGTATTGATGACATCTTACCTTTAGCATTAGTTTCGATGCCAAAGCCTTTACCTAAAACACCGATTGTAAAACCGGTGGAAGGTTCAAAAGCAGCACGTCACTAATTAAAATGTGAAAAAAAAGAGAGCTTCGGCTCTCTTTTTTTTGTTACACAATTTGATTGAAAAATATCCAACCATCCTCATAATAGGTATTAAGAGTATTTAATTAAATTAAGTATTCTTCGTTATCTATTATTTTATAGATAGCCTTGTTTTTATTCTCTATGATCATCTGAACTCCAGACAGATGATCATTTGATCGCAGTCCAACACCGTTTTTTGGACTGCGTTTTTTATGCCTATTTTACTACCACGAACTTATCTTTTCCTCAGGTATAATGCGCAAGATGCTTTGAATGAATAGATAATATGAAAATTCGTATTCTGACCATTGGTCAAAAAATGCCTGCTTGGGTTCTCACTGGGTTTGAAGATTATTTCAAACGCATCCAACCTTTTGTGCAAACCCAAGTCATTGAACTTCCTATGGCCAAACGTGGTAAGAATGATTCAGAAGCCGATATTTTAAAATATTGCCAAGTTGAAGGCGAAAGTATTTTAAATGCGTTAAAACCGAACGAAACTTTAATTGCCCTAGAAGTTGGTGGTCGAGAACTCAGTACAGAAAAATTAGCTGACACCATGAAACTGTGGATGCTTGAAGGTAATGATGTAGTACTCGCGATTGGTGGACCAGATGGCCTATCAGATCAGGTACGTAAAGCAGCGGCATGGCATTGGTCACTCTCAAAACTAACAATGCCACACCCTTTGGTACGTGTTTTATTAATTGAACAACTATATCGAGCGATGACTATTAATCATAATCATCCCTATCACCGTGCATAAAAACAACAACCGTTTCATTTTAGGAACAATCCGTTGAAATCAGGATACTTTTAACATGTCCTGATTTTGGCATAATGACTATCTATTATTCTGTTTTTCAACTCAGGTGTAATGCAATGGAACTACAAACCCTTCCTGGACTGTTTATTTCACATGGTTCACCCATGCTTGCACTTGACCCGGAACAAGTAGGACCTGCTCTACACCGTTTAGGTGCAAATCTTCCTACACCAAAGGCAATCATTGTGATGTCTGCGCATTGGGAGAGTAAAGCACTTGAAGTGTGTATTTCGACTCGTCCCGAAACATGGCATGACTTCCGCGGCTTTCCTAAAGAGCTATATGAAATTCGCTACAGCGCACCTGGGCAGCCAGAGCTCGCCGAAGAAATTTTAAAACTACTGGCAGATGCTCATTTTGTTGCTCATGCCAATAGCACCCGTCCTCGTGACCATGGTGTATGGATGCCTCTATTACATATGTACCCTGACGCTGACATTCCTGTCGTCGAGATTTCTTTGCCAACCAATTTAAGCGCACAGGAAATTTATCGTATAGGGCAAACTCTCGCACCTTTACGTGACAAACAAGTTCTACTCATTGGTTCAGGTAGCATTACCCATAATCTTGCAGAGTTATCTTGGCAAGGAGACAACTCTAAAGTTCCTGAATGGGCTTCAACTTTTAGAAATGCTGTTGTTAATAAACTTACCCATCAAGATTATGATGGTGTACTGGAATGGCAGTCATTGCCTTATGTAAAACGTAATCATCCTACCCTTGAACATTTTGCGCCTTTGTTTTTTGCTATGGGTTCAGGCAATCGCTTTACGATTGTTCACAGCAGCTTCACAATGGGCTCACTAGGCATGGATATCTATCGTTTTGATTAATTATTAGCAAATACCCCGTTTTTCGGGGGTATACCATTATTTTTGTTGAAAATTAGAATAACTTACAAACTTATACATTTTAAAAACCGAAACAATCAAATGTTTACATTTTCTTTTTTTAAGAATGTTTTAAGCTTACTGCTGTTGTTTTTTTACTTGAAGTTTTTAAATGAAAATTAAATATTTAATTCTTGCGTTATTACCTTTTTCTTTGATGGCGTGTCAAACAGTTACTAATACTCCTGCTCCAATTGTATCTGAGCAACAACAAAACCTTGCAACCACTTTAGGTGAATATGCTTGGACTTATCAAAATGTAAAAGCTTCTAAACCACTTGTACTTAATTTTAATGCAGACGGTCAACTAAATATTAATACCGGTTGTAACGGTCAAGGTGGTACTTGGAAAGTTGAAGGTAACCAACTTGTTACCTCTAGTCTTGTTTCAACTTTGATGGCTTGTCAAGATGACTTGATGAAACAAGAACAACTTTCTACTAGCCTCTTTAATGAAGCAAAATTACCAATCGAAATTAGCAACAATAATGGTCAGGTGATTTTAAGCGTGACAGATAAAACTGGTCAAAAGCATATTTTCCAAGGTCAAAAAGCAGTTAATACTCAAGCTTTAACAGATTATTCTTGGTCTTATCAGCCTGAAAATACAAAAAAACCAATCGTTCTTAACTTTAGCAATGACCGTTTATCTATCGCAACAGGTTGTAACCGCCAAGGAACAACTTGGAAAGTTGAAAATAATACGATTGTAACGGCTGACGTAATGTCAACTATGATGGCTTGTGAACCTGCTTTAATGAAACAGGAACAATTCTCTAGTAGCCTCTTCCAAAAACGTGCGATTCCATTTGAACTCAATACAACAAATGTTGATCAACCAACATTGACTGTTGTTGATGCGCAAGGTCAAAAATATACTTTCACAGGTAAAATGACACCTGAAGCAAAATATCAATCTGAAGGGAAAACTGTTTTCCTAGAAGTTGCTCCACAAACTAAATCATGTACTGGTGTAGCACCACAAACATGTATGCAAGTTCGTGAAATTAAATATGATGACAAAGGTGTTAAAACTTACGCTGACAAAAACTGGTCATTATATTATGGTCAAATTGAAGGTTTCGAACACAATCCTGACCAACGCGTAATTTTACGTGTAAAACGTTTTGAAGTGAAAAACCCAGCAGCAGACCAATCTAGCCTAGCAGATGTGTTAGATATGGTTGTAGAGCAAGAGTTAGTCAAAAAACCTAAAAAATAATTTTTTAGACTAAAAAAAATCCGATGCTTATGCATCGGATTTTTTTTATTTCTACTCTTAGAAAATACCTTGAGCAAGCATTGCATCAGCTACTTTTACAAAGCCTGCAATATTGGCACCATCAACATAGTTAACAGTACCATCTTCTTTCGTACCGTATCTTACACAATTAGCATGAATAGCTTTCATAATTGCATGTAGACGCTCATCTACCTCAGCATGTGTCCAACTTAAACGAATTGCGTTTTGAGACATTTCTAAACCAGACGTTGCGACACCACCAGCATTAGATGCTTTTCCTGGCACATATAAAATTTTGGCTTTGATAAAGTGTTCAACTGCCTCAAGTGTAGATGGCATATTAGCGCCTTCAGCCACACAAATTACGCCGTTAGAAATAAGCGTTTTAGCGTCTTCACCTGTTAATTCATTTTGCGTAGCACATGGTAAAGCAATATCAACAGGAATATGCCAAGGTGTTTTCCCTTCAAAATATTCAAAGCCATGTTTAGAAGCAAACTCGGAAATACGGCCACGCTTAACGTTTTTAAGATTCATGACTTCATCAAGTAATTCATCTGTAAAACCATTTTTTACATAAACAGTTCCATTAGAGTCAGATAAAGTAACAACTTTTGCCCCTAAGAACATAGCCTTCTCTGCCGCATATTGCGCAACATTTCCTGAACCAGAAACCGAGACTGTTTTGCCAACGAAAGACTGCCCACGTGCTTTTAGCATTTCTTCTGCAAAATAAACCGTACCATAGCCAGTTGCTTCTGGGCGCATTAAGCTACCACCAAATGAAATTCCTTTACCAGTAAAGACACATGCTGTGTCGTTACTTAGCTTTTTCATCATGCCTGCCATGTAACCGACTTCACGCGCACCGACGCCAATATCCCCCGCAGGAATATCAGTATTCGGTCCTAAATGACGGTATAGCTCAATCATGAGTGCCTGACAGAATCGCATAATTTCAGCATCAGATTTACCTTTAGGATCGAAATCTGAACCACCTTTCCCCCCACCCATTGGTAAGGTTGTAAGTGAGTTTTTAAAAGTCTGCTCAAAACCTAAAAATTTTAAAATTGATAGATTGACTGATGGATGGAAACGCATTCCGCCTTTGAATGGACCAATTGCTGAATTATATTGAACACGGAAAGCTCTGTTAACTTGAGTCTGACCTTGATCATTCATCCATGAAACACGAAATTGAATAACTCGCTCTGGTTCAACAAGACGCTCTAACAACCCCTGCTCTGCATATTCTGGATTTTTTTCAATAAATGGCCATAAACTCGTCATGACTTCTTCGACAGCTTGCAAAAATTCAGGTTGATGCGGATCACGCGCTTGCACGTAATTCAGGAATTCATTCAGATTGTTGTATTTCAATGCAAGGTCCTCAGCATAGTCATGAATTAAATTGGTGCAATGCATTCTCAAATGCATCATTTAGCAGCAAAATATTAAATCTCTTTCCATCAATTTTAACAATAGTTATTTTAAATTATTTTATTTAGCTTAATTATCATAAACTTATTTTTAGAAAAACTATCTAAAGATAAGAAATAGTAATTTAACCTTTCACTTTTATTGATCTATTATTGTGCAATATTAGCTACATTTTAGGTCAATCAAAAAGCCAATAAATTCGTTAAAATCCATTGACCTTACTTAGGTTTTTCTTCATTATCGCATCGTTTTAACCAAACTATTTACCCCCTATGAATTCATCTATTTCTCTCATACGCGAGATTGATGCGTTATTACCACAGACACAATGTGGTTTATGTGGACATCGTGATGGATGTCTGCCTTACGCAAAGTCGATTGCTGAAGGTGAAGAAGCAAATAAATGTGTTCCAGGTGGTCAGCCTGTAGCCGATGCACTGGCAAATCTACTCAATCGCTCTCCATTAACTGCTGAAACTAGCGTGTGGCCTATACAGGCTGATGGTCGCCCACAGCGAATGAAAGCGATTATTCGTGAAGATGAATGTATTGGCTGTACCAAATGTATTAGTGCTTGTCCTGTAGATGCTATTATTGGCAGTGGTAAGCTCATGCATACTATCTTAGCCGACTTATGTACGGGTTGTGAGTTATGCATTCCACCTTGTCCAGTAGATTGCATTGATCTGGTCGAAGACACGCAAGCCTTACCCAATGAACAACAGCGTGCCGCAGAACAAAATGATTTAAGGCAACGCTACTACTCACATATTCAACGTGAAGAAAAGCGTCGCAGTCACCGTAAAGGTCCTGTGGTACGCGCTGAAATTGACACTCAACTGTTTGCTCAGTTCTCTCAGGTACTTGATGAACTACCTTCAATTGAACTTATTGAGAAACCTAAAGAGACTGTGCCAACTGATGCTAAAACTACAATTGAGTTAGCTAAAATTCGTACTCAAATTAAGAAACTGGAAAAACAGTTAAGTGTACGTGAAGATGCTAAAAAACGTCTTCAACTCGAAGAACTACAACAGCAACTCATGCAACTACAGGAGGTCTGAATGGCTGTCAAAAATATGACGAAAAAGCAGATTCAAATTTTCTTTGAACGCCTTCGCGAACAACGGCCCTCTCCTCAAACTGAGTTAAAATATTCATCTTCTTTTGAGTTACTCATTGCAGTTATGTTGTCAGCTCAAGCTACCGACGTGAGTGTGAATAAGGCAACTGATAAACTTTACCCTGTGGCTAATACAGCCGAGAAAATCTACAACTTGGGTGTAGATGGGTTAAAGGAATATATTAAAACAATTGGTCTTTACAACGCTAAAGCAGAAAATGTCATTAAGACCTGTAAGATTTTAATGGAACAATTTAATGGCGAAGTTCCAAGCAACAGAAAAGATTTGGAAGCTTTACCGGGTGTCGGACGTAAAACCGCAAATGTTGTTTTAAATACAGCTTTTGGACAACCTACCATGGCCGTCG
This sequence comes from Acinetobacter sp. V91_7, assembly GCF_031799075.1. NCBI lineage: Bacteria > Pseudomonadati > Pseudomonadota > Gammaproteobacteria > Moraxellales > Moraxellaceae > Acinetobacter > Acinetobacter sp. V91_7. Next base: position 183,970 of record NZ_JAVQNT010000045.1, on the reverse strand, counting down.
ATACCCATATTTTCCGAGTGGGAAATCGAACTGGCTTAGCCGTAGGTAAAAATGTACTTGAAGTTGAGCACCGCTTAATTAAGGTCATTCCCAAAGAATTTATTTTAGATTCACATCACTGGCTTATATTACACGGCCGTTATTGTTGTATAGCCCGTAAACCTAAATGTGCAGAATGTGTGGTTGCAGATGTTTGCAACTGGCCCGACCGTTTTGAATTTGGCGCGCAAAAACAAATTACCATTAAAAATATTGAAGCTTAAAAATATGGTTGGGTATAGGTAACATACCCAATCAATCTTACTTTAGACGCTTTTTCTGATTACGCTCTTCTTTTGCTTGTTTTTGTACCTGCCTAAGCATTTTATAACTCTGATAACCCAAAAATATGACGAGTGCCAGACTTAGCAATACCACCAAAATCAATATGATTTTCATATTGTTCTCCTGCACTGAGTGAAAGAAAAGAGCCCTCATGATGAGAGCTCCTTGTCACAAATAATATTTTAATTATTTATCTAAAATATTAAACAAGTCTGTTTGTACATCTTCAATTGTACGTAAACCATTAAGCTTGTCATAAGTCGGTGCATTCTCACCAGATGCAGCACGGCTTTGATAGAAGCCAACCAATTGCTCGGTTTCTGTATGATAAGACGCTAAACGTTTACGGATCGTCTCTTCTTGGTCATCTGGACGTTGAACAAGATCTTCACCAGTTTCATCATCTTTACCTTCCACTTTAGGTGGATTGTAAACTGTATGATAAACACGGCCAGAAGCTGGATGCTGACGACGGCCAGAAAGACGTTGTACGATTTCTTCATCAGGAACATCAATTTCAATCACGTGATCAATGCTAATCCCTTCTTTTTCCAAAGCTTCAGCTTGTGGAATAGTACGTGGGAAACCATCGAAAATGCAGCCATTTGCACAGTCAGGTTGAGCAATACGTTCTTTTACTAAACCGATAATAAGTTCATCTGAAACCAAACCACCAGATTCCATTACACTTTTAGCTTTTAGACCTAATTCAGTACCTTCACGAATTGCAGCACGGAGCATATCACCGGTTGAAATTTGTGGGACATTGTAGCGCTTACAGATCAACTGAGCCTGAGTCCCTTTGCCTGCCCCAGGTGGTCCGAGTAAGATAATGCGCATAAAAAACATCCTCATTTAAAACAATGAATGTGAAGCCTGGCAGAAAAAGTCTCATTAATCTTCAATAGATCCTGCCCGACGTCGAATTATAAGAAAGCCACAAACAAATGTATTGTACCAGCAATAAATCCGGTTACCCCACCTAGTACAATAAGAATCCACTCATCCTCCTGAAATGCAGGACGCAATAAATTCTGAAACTCTTTTGGTGTCAGTTCGCGAATACGCTCTTTAAACATTTGAAAAATCTTCTGTGCCCGGCTTGCGTTCAGTGCTGGGTCACATACGGGTCCCATCGTAATTTCAATTGAACGATCAATCAAGTCCGTCTTTAACCTTGCGTACTCTCTTGGCCCTAAAGAAAGCTGTAAAGATGTACGAACTAACGGTGTTTCCATAATTTCGTTAATATGACGCTTCACAATGCGGCGCGTCTTGTCTTTACGCGGCCCATACATCATTTCAGTCATAATTGATTTTAACGTAATCAGATCTTCAGTTACTACGCTTGAAAACACATCAGAAACTTCTTCTTGACGCTTCATAAAAGCACCTTGGACATTATAAGTGCCAATTCGAAGAACTGGTACAATCCAAGGGAACTTACGATCTTTTGTTAATCTAAAAATCTGCGGATAACGAATATAATGTGGCTCAATCGGGTTGAATACCATCCAGATTGCAATCCAGTTCGTTAAAAAGCCCCAAATCGCAGCCCAAAAAGGTACTGTCCAGTGCCAAGGTACGACAAACCAGACAACCATTTGGAAAATACCAAAGAACATTCCAATTAAAGCACTAATATGCCAAATAAAGTTGATTTCTTTTTGACCAACTTTTAAGAACATGCGTACCATCAAACGGCGATCACCTTCCATTTGGCTCACCACCATTTCACGCATATTAACCAGTGACTCGACGTTCATGGTCAGCTCAGTCACTAATTCTCTTAACACGCCCGGTAATTGTTTATGCGCCTGAGCATAAATACGGCGTTTAATTGAATAAGGTAAGTTTTCCCAAAGTACAGCATTACGATCGATCATGACTTCATCAATCAGATGTTCAAGTTCAAACCCAACTTGTTCACCAATAATACGTGCCATATCTTCAGGATCCATTGCTTCTAAAAATTCACGCAATGAACCTAACTTAGATAAAGTATTGTCAGTAATAATACCTGAGATACGTCCAGCCTTACGTGGCACGATACCTTGCCAACCTACTGGTAATGGACCTAAGTGGAAACCCCAAAATTTAATTGGGTAAAACACCATTTTTAAAGCCATCCACACATGTGCCCATGTAACAAAGGCAGTGACTGGAATAATACTTAAAACGGCCCAAAAATCAGGTCTGTGTAAAAAGGTCTGCCACAATCCGCTGACGTACTCTAACATGTAAGACTCTCGTATTTATTTGTGCTCTGCTTATGGCGAGTTAACAATAAACTGCTTTTTTATAAACCAAAACTTAGAGAATAAGAAAATTGAATTTGTGGTTTAGTATCTGCGGCAACATTTCCATTTTGGTCAGTTAATTTTTCCGCCGCACCAATACCCACACTAAAAGTACTAATTCTTTCTGAATTCAACAACACGTAGGCCAAATCGACACCAGCGCCTAAACGGGATTTATAATCACCATCGACCTCTTTACTATCGAGATGCCCAGCATAAAAACCGATATAGTAACCATTTTTATCTGTGCCGGTAAGATAATAAGGATATCGAAACCCGACTTGGCCACCAGCAGTTTTGTCACCATTCAAAAAAGCGCCAACTTTTGCATAGGCAATACCATAAGGGTTTACCCATTCGCCGTTTAGATGTAATAATTTTTGTGTAAAACCTGCACCCACATTCCACGTAGATGCCGTATGTCCTGCTAATTTTGCTTCTGGAAGAAACGAATAGTCTTGAGCATGAGCCCAACTACTTACCGTCAAAACTGCAAGTAAGGGATAAATTTTTCTCATTATTTTCTCCATTTTCCCTAATCGTATGGTGAGAACAACCCTATTCTATTGAATGAGAGACTTTAACAGAATTATTTTGCTTCTTATATACAAGTATCTACAATTTTGTTGTCTGCAAAGTCAAAACGTATCTTATTAAAAGGCAATGAAACTTTGAAAATTATGCAATATTTTAAGCTCTCTTGCGTTAGAATAAGCAGCTATTTTTCTACCCTATGTCATTAAGTCGATCCTTATGAAGCAGCACTTTCCTTTAAAAGATATCCAGCAAGAAAAGCGCATTTATCGGGGACGAATCTTTTTTGCCGTAGGTCTGGTTATCGTTTGCTTATTAGTATTGATTAGCCGATACGCTTATCTACAAATTTTTCACTACGACGAATTCTCTACTGCATCTGACAAAAACCGAATTCGCTTGCAGCCACTTCCACCTGCTCGTGGTTATATCTATGACCGAAATGGTGTATTGCTGGCAGACAACTATCCTGTTTTTACAGCAACTTTAAGTAAAACAGATGTAGAAGATGCAGACCATGTTGTTGAACAGCTACAGCCTATTTTAGATCTAACACAAGAAGATATTGACCGTTTCAAAAGTCGTATAAAAACTGCTCGAAAAACTGAACGTGTCGCGATTAAACTTAATCTAACCGAAGCCAATATTGCCAAGTTCAGTGAAGCTAAATATAAGTTTCCCGGCGTAAGAATCGAAACACAAATGACCCGTTATTACCCACATGGTGAGTTATTTGCTCACGTGATTGGTTATGTAGGGCGTATTAACGATAAAGAATTAAAAAGTATTGATAAAGATTTATATGCTGGAACCAACCTGATTGGAAAGATTGGCGTTGAGAAAAGCTATGAAGATTTGCTACACGGAACACCTGGTTATGAATCTGTTGAAGCAGATGCCCATAGTAACATATTGCGCCATTTAGGCCGCAAAGACCCTACTCGCGGTAATGACCTCTATTTATCTTTAGATTATGGTTTACAAGTCGTTGCGTCTCAACAGCTCGCAGGCCGTCGTGGTGCCATTGTAGCGATCGACCCTCGTACTGGCGAAATTCTGGCTTTAGTATCTAGTCCAAGTTTTAACCCTAATTTATTTGTGACTGGTATTAACCATAAAGATTATAGTTCTTTACGTGATAGTTTAGATCAACCGCTTTATAACCGCGCTGTACAAGGTGCATATCCACCAGGCTCCACCATTAAACCAATGGAAGCCATGGGTGGTTTACACTACGGTATTGTAAACTGGTCAACAGCAATTTCTGACCCAGGTTATTTTCACTTACCCGGTGATTCGCATAAATTCCGCGACTGGAAAAAATCTGGTCATGGCATCGTGAACATGCATAAAGCCATCATTATGTCATGTGACACCTATTTTTATATTCTTGCCCATCAAATGGGTATTGATCAAATGAACCAATGGATGCGTCAATTTGGATTCGGTCAAAAAACAGGTGTCGACTTACCAAGTGAAAGTGAAGGTCTTTACCCAAATCCTGAATGGAAAATGCGTACTCGCAAAGCCAAATGGATGAAAGGTGAAACTATTTCCGTCAGTATTGGGCAAGGTGCGTTTACAGCTACACCATTACAACTTGCTATGGCAACTGCAATTACTGCCAATCATGGTTCTCATGTCACTCCTCACGTCTTACGTGCCACTCATGGTGCAAAACCATTTACTGTGCGTAATGCGCCTGATGGCAAAATTAACTTCAACGGAACGGATGAAGACTGGGTTCAAATGCGTGATGCCATGATTGATGTAATTCAATCAGGTACTGGCCGAGGTATTCGTACTCCCCTATATCAAATTGCAGGAAAGACAGGAACTGCGCAGGTTAAGAGTATTGCACAGGGTAAACGTTACAATGAATCAGCCCTGAGCGAACGCCAACTTGACCATGGCTTATTCGTTGGATTTGCACCTGCTGACAAACCAGAAATTGCAATTGCCGTGATTTGGGAAAATGGTCGTCATGGTGGTTCTGCTGCCCAACTTGCAAAACCTATTTTTGATTATTGGTTATTAACTCGCAAGAAAAATCCAACTCGACCAGCAAACCATCAAGTCAATGGTGGATTGATGACAGCTGGAATTAAGCCAGGTGAACTCCCAAGCGGTGGTGAAAGCTCTAGTCCAGCACCAACTACCTCAACTGCACCTGCAGCATCAACACCACAAGCTACACCAGCTCGTCCTGCAACCAATGAGGTCGATGAATAATGAAAAATCAATTACGTATTATTGGCGGCGAATGGAAAAGACGACTACTTCCTTTTGCTAGCATCGATGGCTTACGCCCCACTCCAGACAGAGTACGCGAAACTTTGTTTAACTGGCTAATGTGGGATATTCAAAATGCGCATGTCCTTGATGTGTGCACAGGCTCTGGTGCATTAGGTTTTGAAGCATTGTCACGTGGTGCTGCGTCTGTTTATATGATTGAACCAGACAAGACTCAGGCACGATTTTTAAAAGATAATGTTGAGCTATTAAAAGCCCAAAACTGTCATTTAATCAATGCAACTGCTCAACAAGCTTTACTCCGTTTAAAAGAACAGTTCGATGTGGTGTTTTTAGATCCGCCTTATAGTCTCGATTTATGGCAAGAACTCTCGAACTTGGCAGAGCCGCACATTAAAAAGAATGGATATATTTACGTTGAAGCTGACCGAGATTTATCTCAGCTTCACCTTCCTTCAACATGGCAGCAAGTTAAAACAACGAAAGCTGGTACAGTACACGCAGGGCTTTATCAAAAAGTAGCTGAATAAAAAAGGTAGCCTAAAGCTACCTTTTAATTTCGAAGTTATGACTAACTTAATCCAATCACTGCAACAATTGCCGCACAAGCACCTACAATTTTTTTGCCATATGGCACATATCGTGTAAGCACAGCACCTAATGCCAATCCACCACAATAAATTAAAGCCATAGCCGCAACCATACCTGTCACTAATGCAACGACATGTCCTGCATGTGCTAATTCAACCCCATGCGCTATGCCATGAAAGCTTGCAAGTAATGCCGCAGCAATTGGTAAAATACGATTTGATTTTGTCCACAGTGCAATTGCTGTAACAACTAAAGAAGCAACAATCCCATATTCAGCAACATTTGCAGGTACTAAACCTTGAGCACCAATTAAAAAACCTACAATGAGGGTAACACTCAAAGTCATTACACCTGCAACTTTCCATTGCTTAGCTGCTGACCAGAGTAAAACACCGAAAGCTAAGGCCATCACTAAATGATCTAAACCAGTAAATGGATGAATAAAACCTGCCATAAAACCCGAATGTTGATGGTCATGTCCAGGGTGTGCCATTACAAGTGTAGGTAGCAATGCAAGGAGCCCTATGCCCCATTTTTTTATGAAGTCCATAATCTCTCCTTAAGCTTTAAACAGCCCTTGTTTCTCGATAAATTGAATAATTTCTTCAAGACCGTCTTGTGTTTTCATATTTGAAAATAAGAATGGTTTTTCACCGCGCATGCGTTTCGCATCTTGATCCATAACATCAAGATTTGCACCGACCATTGGCGCAAGGTCAGTTTTATTAATAATGAGTAAGTCTGATTTGGTAATGCCCGGCCCACCTTTACGTGGAATTTTTTCGCCACCAGCTACATCAATTACATATAACGTTAAATCAGAAAGTTCCGGGCTAAATGTTGCTGCTAAATTATCACCACCGCTTTCAATAATAATCAGCTCCAAGCCTTCAAACTTTTCACATAAATCATCAATGGCAGCCAAGTTAATTGAAGCATCTTCGCGAATTGCTGTGTGTGGGCAACCACCTGTTTCTACACCCACAATACGATCTGGCGACATCGCTTCGTTACGGGTTAAAAAATTTGAGTCTTCTTTGGTATAAATATCATTTGTCACCACAGCCATGTTGTATTTATTACGCAAGGCTAAACATAAATTAAGTGTAAGCGCAGTTTTACCCGAACCTACCGGTCCGCCAATTCCAACTCGTAATGGACTACGTTCTGTCATGATTTTTATCCTTCTTTCCTAAACTTAAGATCTGAATAACCGTGAATATTGTGTTTCGTGTTTCATGCTCAGCATGGCATAACGAGGTAAAGCGCTGCTCAATTGCTCATCATTAAGTTTTAAGGCTTTCTCTATCGCCTGTGGCACCAAACCATGTAAATGCCATAAAATTCTTTGTCCAGCCATTTGCCCTAACGGTACGGTTTTTACCGCAGCCAGAACCTGATTTTCTAAAACAGTAAAGGTATAAGCTGTGAGCACATCAGCGTCTTTAAGCTCAAGCCGACCACAGAGCTGTGCATAGACAGGCACAAAACCAAACTGCTTTTTAACCTCAACAGTTTTTTTTAAAACATCTCTAATCCATGCATTTAAAGAAAATGCCAGCTGCTGAGATTCCGCTAAAAGCTCTTTGCTTTCTCGGCTTGCTCTATATAAATTTGCCCAAACCAGAAACTGATCTTGGTCATCATGATGTTGCATGAGACGTTTCAGTACTGGCAGCTCAAACCGTACTAACAGCATTTCAAGCACTTCTTCGAAATAAGCAATTGCTGAGGTTTCATCGTGTATTAAGCCAATATCAATGGCTGTTTCTACACCTTGTGAATAACAATATGCTCCGACTGGCAATGCCGTAGAAGACAATGTCAGTAATTGAAGTAATTGCGCCGCGTTATGAATGGACATGGTGCAAAGCTTTGATTAGGCTTAAGCGATGATCATGACTATGCTGTGCGTAGGCACCGCTTTCAGGTTCAAACGGATGATCAGTTTCTGAGACTGTAAGCCCCAGTCCTTCTACCATTTCTGCAAGCACATGATCAGGTTCAAAATATAAAGCTGTAGGCGTCAGCATTAATGGTACATGTCTGTTACCGAGGTGGTAGGCTGCTTTAAGCAAATCAAAATCGCTTGCTGCGCTGACTTGCATCAAACGTTCAGGCTTAGCATCAACACGTAGTACATCACCTTGTTGAGTTGCAATATATGAACCACTACGCAAAATTCCGGTACGTGGCAAATCAGCACCAATATCTACGCCACTCGCTAAAGTCGCCCGAAAGCGGGATTTTTGGCGGGTATCAAAAGTCAGTTCAACCGTTTCAAATGTCTGATCAGGAGAAATGTGTTCAAGGCGTTGGGTATAGATTTTCATTTAGCTTCTCTCTCCTTACTTATTTCTTTCATATATAAAGTAATGAGGTAAATCACCTCTGTAAAACTCATTAAAACAAGAAATAACGCTGCGCCATTGGCAATACTTCAGCAGGTTCACATGTTAATAATTCACCATCAGCTCTCACCTCGTAAGTCTCGGGGTGTACATGCATAACAGGACAATATGTGTTGTGTTTCATATCGGTTTTGCTAATCGCACGCGTGTTTTTACATGAACTAATTAATTTTTTAAGGTTTAATTTTTCAGCAACTTTTTCATCAATCGCCGCTTGCGATAAAAATGTAATGCAAGTGTTATGTACGCCACGTGGATAGGCACCAAACATTGGACGGTAATGCACTGGTTGAGGTGTCGGAATTGAAGCATTAATGTCACCCATCGGTGCTGCTGCAATCATGCCACCTTTAATAATCATAGATGGCTTCACCCCAAAAAATGCAGGTTTCCACAACACTAAATCAGCAAGTTTTCCGACTTCAACCGAACCAACTTCATGACTTAAACCATGTGTAATTGCTGGGTTAATCGTATATTTGGCAATGTAACGTTTAACCCGATTATTATCATGGAACTCGTTATCACCCTCTAAAGGGCCGCGTTGAATTTTCATTTTGTGGGCAGTTTGCCAAGTACGTAAAATCACTTCCCCCACACGCCCCATTGCCTGAGAGTCCGATGACATCATGGCAATGGCGCCTAAGTCTTGCAGAATATCTTCGGCTGCAATCGTTTCACGGCGAATACGACTTTCTGCAAAAGCGATATCTTCTGCAATTGCTGGATCTAGATGGTGGCATACCATCAGCATATCTAAATGCTCATCAATGGTATTTATCGTATAAGGTCGTGTTGGATTAGTAGAAGATGGCAAAACATTACTTTGCCCAATTGCTTTTAAAATATCAGGCGCATGTCCACCGCCCGCACCTTCTGTATGGTAGGTATGAATCGTACGATTTTTAAATGCGGCTAGAGTCTCTTCTAAAAAACCACTTTCATTTAAGGTATCTGTATGAATCGCGACCTGCACATCAAACTCATCCGCCACACTCAAGCAGTTATCAATGGCTGCTGGTGTTGAACCCCAATCTTCATGCAGCTTTAAACCAATTACTCCAGCTTTAATTTGCTCTCGAATTGGGTCTGGTAAACTTAAATTACCTTTGCCTAATAGACCAATATTCATCGGCAAATCATCAATGGCCTGTAACATGGTAGCAATGTGCCAAGGTCCCGGAGTCACTGTTGTTGCAGAGGTTCCTGCTGCCGGTCCTGTACCACCTCCGACCATTGTTGTTGTACCAGACATAAGCGCAGTTTCAACTTGTTGAGGACAAATCCAGTGAATGTGAGTATCAATACCACCTGCTGTTAAAATTTGTCCCTCACCCGCAATCACTTCTGTTGCAGCCCCTAAAGGAATCGTAATGTCCGGTTGAATATCAGGGTTTCCAGCTTTTCCTATTTTCCAGATTCGGCCATTTTTCAAGCCCACGTCAGCTTTAACAATTCCCCACCAATCCACAATTAAAGCATTGGTAATGACCGTGTCAGCAACTTCATCAGCTAAAAGCTGTGACTGCCCCATCCCATCACGAATGACTTTTCCGCCACCAAATTTAACTTCTTCACCGTATGTCGTTAAATCTTGCTCAACTTCAATAAAGAGCTCTGTATCAGCCAAGCGAATACGATCACCCACTGTTGGACCAAACATCTCAGCATATGCACGACGTGACATTTTCATAACTTAATACTCATCTCTTTCATTATCATTGTTATGTCTAATCCAACTTGCCCATGACGCGGCCTGCGAAACCATATACTTCTCGCTTACCCGCTAAAGCAACAAGCTCAACTTCCCGAGTTTGTCCCGGTTCAAAGCGAATTGCTGTACCAGCTGCAATATTCAATCGAAAGCCTTTCGCCATTTCACGATCAAACTGAAGTGCATCATTTGCTTCATAAAAATGAAAATGTGAACCCACTTGAATAGGTCGATCACCAATGTTAGCCACTACAACTTTTAAAGTTTGTCGCCCAACATTCAGCTCTATATCGGCATCTGGAGTAATAATTTCACCAGGGATCATAAATGCTCCTTTTATACGATTGGCTGATGGACAGTGACTAATTTAGAGCCATCAGGGAAAGTTGCCTCGACCTGAACCTCAGCAATCATTTCTGACACACCATCCATCACATCTTCGCGCTTTAATAAGGTTGTACCGTAATGCATTAAATCACTGACCGTCATACCGTCCCGTGCACCTTCAAGTAAAGCTGCTGAAATAAAAGCAATAGCTTCAGGATAATTCAATTTCAAGCCACGCGCTTTACGTCGCTCAGCAACCAGTCCTGCTGTAAAAATCAGTAATTTATCTTTTTCTGTTGGATTGAGTTCCATATCTCTTTCCTAAATTTCATTTATATTCTTTAAGCAAAATACGTGCTCAAAAGCAGCATACTTGTTTTAACTGTTTTTTAAATACGCAATTTAACGTAATTTATGTTTTCCATATTCTTGGAAATTCTTCTTCTAAATCAAACCAATATCGACGTAATTTAGCCCGTATAGCTGCAAAAGCATCATGACAATGTCGGGCATCATTTCCCAAAAAACGGGCCGAAACCACATCATCTAATAATGTTAATGTGACAGGTGCTTGCATACGCATCATCAATTCACGAATGAGCTCTAACTGTTGTTCTAAGTAAAATGATGAACGATATTTCTCGGGAGCGGCTGCCCAAAAGCTTCCCATCACAGCTTGATTGTTCATACCTAAACATGAACTAAGCCAACGGTCTTCTCCTTCAAAATACAATGTATCTGCAACCAACAATTTATTTTCGCGCCACAATTTAAACTGGTTGTAATAACTACCTTGAACAAAGCGTTCAGCACGTGCCTGTCGCCCAAGTACCAACATATCCCATCCAATAAAACTTGCAGCATTATCAAGATGAATATGAGTTTCTGAATGTGCTAAAGCCCCATCAAACAGCATCGTTTCTTGTGGAACCCACTCTAAAATGGACTGATCTTTCACATGCAAATGAATATGCTGAAAAGCTTGTTTCCCATTGGTTTTGTACCATTTCCCCGCACCTGGAGTAGTTACTACCGCATGAGCTTGATCTTTGGTTTCAATTTCAAACGTCAGATGATCTCCTCCTGCAATTCCTGCTGGTGGATGAACAATAATGGCATGACATACACCAGTCCTTTCAGGCCAGAGCATTTTTTGCACCCTAACAGGGCCATGATGTTTTCGATGACTCATTATGGTGCGTGAATTTTCAAAACAAAATCCGAGCTCTAATTGCGCATACCAAAATGGTGCTAAAGAGTTTTTTGAAAACGTTTGTACCTGATTCATTCTGGTTCATATGTTCAAAATAAGTGCTTAAACTTATAAGCAAAATACGCACCAAATATAAAAAAAAGCCAACTGATAAAATTAGATACAATTTTTCGATTTTAATGAGTTAAAAAATCATCAATGTCTAACATAAAACCACAGTAACTTATGGAATTGTTTATACAATAGCGCCCACCGTTGCTTCCATACTTGCTCTCCATGAAACTTTTTTTCGTGTTAACCCCACTTGTCTTTTTAACTGGGTGTATTTTTGGCCAATCTAGTGAGGTCAAACGTGCAGAAAAGATCCTGCACAATTTCGAATGTAAAAATGTTGAGACAAGCCAGCTTGCAACAAGCTCGATTAATTCTTACTACCAGCAATCTTTAGCGGTAAGCAAAGAAAAAGCAACTTCATACGTAGAGAGCTACAAAAATGGTGAAGAATTATTCGACATGCCGCTGGATGAGGTTTTAAAGCAACAATACCAACTCTATAAATCAGCATGTGACTCCTTAGGTGGGGTTTCAGCGCAACCGTAATTTATAAGGTATTCATTAAATCGTTTTAGTGAATACCTCCTTTTTATTTTCTTTTTAATAATTATTCAAAATTTACTCACTTTACCTTTTGTTAAAATTAAATTACATACTTAAACTTTTATTAAGCTCTCATATTTCATAGCCTATTTATTGCTTTTTTATTTATTTTCCGAGGTTTAGATCATCATGAAAAAAACATTATTATCAGTTGCACTTGTAAGTGCCCTTCTTGTTGCTTGTAGCAAAAACGAAAATAAAGCCGATACAACACCACAAGCCTCTGCTCCAGCACAAACTACTGAAGCTAATAACAATGCAGTAGATACCGCTCATACAGCTGAAAACTCACTAGATTGGGACGGTACATATAAAGGCACTCTTCCATGTGCAGACTGTGAAGGTATTAAAACTGAGTTAGAGTTAAAAGATGATAAAACTTATGAATTGACTGAAACTTATCTTGGCAAAGGTGATAAAAATCCATTTGAAACACATGGTACGTTTACTTTTGACAAAGATAATACTTCTGTAATTACCTTAGATGACAAAGGACAAAATCGTAAATTCTTCATTGGTGAAAATACGGCAACTGCTTTAGATATGGAAGGTAAGAAAGTTGAAGGTTCTTTAGCTGAACACTATGTATTGAAAAAATAATTATTTATTAATGATAAAAAAACCCGCTCATTTGAGCGGGTTTTCTTTTGAAATCAATTCTTAGTGTGCAGCGAATTGGTTCATTGTGTTTTTAGCATCATCATGCGCTTTAAGTGCATTGTCACCAGAGAAGATTTCTTTGTGATCATCACCGATGTCAGAACCAGCCATTGCTTGGTGTTTCACACAAGCGATACCACCACGGATTTCTTTACGTTGTACGCCAGCAACATAAGCCAACATACCTTCAGAACCGAAGTAACCTTGTGCAAGCTCATGCGTAGAAAGAGCAGCAGTGTGGTAAGTCGGCAGTGTGATCAAGTGATGGAACACACCCGCTTCACGAGAAGCATCTGCTTGGAATGTACGGATCTTAGCGTCTGCATCAGCAGCTAATTCAGTAGCATCATACTCAGCGCTCATTAATTTAGCACGGTCGTAAGCAGAAACGTCTTTACCTTCAGCAACCCAACGATCGTAAGCTTGTTGACGGAAGTTTAAAGTCCAGTTGAATGATGGGCTGTTGTTATAAACAAGCTTCGCATTTGGAACAACTTCTTTAACACGGTTAACCATGTGAGCGATTTCTTCTACGTTTGGAGTCGCAGTTTCGATCCAAAGAAGGTCAGCACCATTTTGAAGGCTAGATACACAGTCAAGTACAACACGGTCAATTTGTGTGTCAGCACGGAACTGATACAAACCAGAAGGTAAACGCTTAGGACGGTGTAATTTACCATCACGTTTGATCAAGATTTCGTCTTCTTGAGCATCAGCAATGTCAATTTCAACAGTATCTAAGAAACCGATGTATTGAGAAGCAATGTCACCTGGCTCTTTAACCACTGGGATTTTTTGAGTCAAGTCAGCGCCTTCAGAGTCAGTACGCGCAACGATGATACCGTCATCAAGGCCCATTTCTAAGAATGCATAACGTAATGCATGGATTTTAGAGATGAAATCTTCATGTGGAACAGTTACTTTACCAGCTTGGTGACCACATTGTTTAGCATCAGATACTTGGTTTTCGATTTGAAGCGCACAAGCACCAGCTTCGATCATTTTACGAGCAAGTAAGTAAGTCGCTTCTTCGTTACCAAAACCAGCATCGATGTCAGCAATAATTGGCACAATGTGAGTTTGGAAACCGTCGATTTGAGCAGTGATTTCAGCAGCTTTAGCAGTATCACCAGCTTCGTTTGCTTTTTTAAGCGCACGGAATAAATCGTTTAATTCTTTTGCGTCAGCTTGACGTAAGAAAGTGTAGATTTCTTCGATTAATGCAGGTACTGAAGTTTTTTCGTGCATAGATTGGTCAGGAAGTGGACCAAATTCTGAACGAAGAGCAGCAACCATCCAACCAGAAAGGTAGATATAGCGACGTTCAGTAGTACCGAAGTATTTTTTGTTCGCAATCATTTTTTGTTGTGCGATAAAACCGTGCCAGCAACCTAATGATTGAGTGTATTTGCTAGAGTCAGCATCATAAGCAGCCATATCACGACGCATAATCGCAGCTGTATATTTAGCAATGTCTAAACCAGTTTTGAATTGGTTTTGCATTTGCATACGTGCAGCATCTTCTGGGCTAATATCGCGCCAAGTGCTACCGAATTTTGCTTTTAGTTCGCGGATTGCATCAATCGCTGTTTGATATGTAGTCATGATATTGTCCTGTATTCATTTTAGGATTTCATCGATTGAAGCCTAGAGTCATGTACTTAAATTTCTTATGACACCAGCTGCTTCTTCATGAACACAGCTTAGACTTAGCCAATCAATTAATCCAATATCCTTTATTAATCTTCAGTATTTATTTAAAAAATATACCGATAAATCGATATTATAGATAAAACCAAAAACATTAACACTTTGTTTATAAAAATAAAATTATTCTAAAGGAGTATAGAGTTTTATTCTAAAAACTTAGTAAGTCTTATTTTTATACAATTTTTGAAGTTTTTCCACCCATTTTTAACCTTAAAAGTCAATTGTAAATTAGGCTATTTTTGCCAATGTAAAAAGTCAACTTCCATGCTAGAAAGTAATAAGTTATATATAAATATATTCTATTTGTCACCTTCATACTTAAAAATGTAGCAAAGACAATAAAATCGAGCCTTTGAAGTACTTTTTACCCCTACTTAATTCCTACAAAAAATGTCGTTTTTCTCATCATTTTTTCACACAATAGTTATTAGATATGGCATAATTTGAAACAATTTCAGGGTTTTATTTTCGGTATTTTTTTTATGAATCTGGAGCGAGTAGATCTTAATCTATTAATATATCTTGATGTACTTCTTC
Organism: Acinetobacter sp. V91_7; assembly: GCF_031799075.1. Classification (NCBI taxonomy): domain Bacteria; kingdom Pseudomonadati; phylum Pseudomonadota; class Gammaproteobacteria; order Moraxellales; family Moraxellaceae; genus Acinetobacter; species Acinetobacter sp. V91_7. The sequence goes on along the minus strand of NZ_JAVQNT010000045.1, from coordinate 168,739 downwards.
GTGAAAAAAATGTTACGCGCGCGGCCGAACAGCTTGGGGTAACTCAGCCTGCAATGAGTAATATTTTACGTCGCTTACGTAATTTATTTAATGACCCTCTTCTTATCCGTTCTTCTGAAGGGATGACTCCAACAGAGCGTGCTCTTGAATTACAACCTCGTATTCGTGATGCGCTTGCTGATCTCTCCATGATTTTGGAACCCCGTACCGAATTCCGCCCTTATACAAGTAATCGTGTTTTCCGCATTATGACATCGGACTATGCCGAGGCAACTTTAGTTCCTCGTCTTGTTAAAGCGCTCCGCTCTGAAGCTCCAAACGTTGTTCTTGATTTTCTTACACCAAGTGATGTGTCTTATAGAGACATGGAACAAGGTAAAGTTGATCTCGCAATTAATAGATTTAATGAAATACCGCAAAGTTTCCATCAGGTTTTAGTTTGGCGTGATAGTTTCAGTTGTATTCTTAACGACAAACACCCTGCTGTAACTCATTTAAATTTAAAAAGCTATTTAGATGCACAACATATCTGGGTTTCTAAAACAGGTATGGGTGTCGGTTTTGGCGTAAACCCTGATAAACAAGGTGGTTTAGGCTGGATTGATCAGGCATTAGAACGTATTGGTCAACGTCGTAAAATTTCTGTATTTACTCGCCACTACCAAATGCCAGCTTTACTTGCTCAAAACGTAGACCTTATTGCCACTTTGCCAACACGGATGGCACGTCTACAAACACAGAATCCTAAACTGGTTATAAAGGATCCTCCTTTTTATATTCCAGAGTTCGAACTTAAAATGGCTTGGTGCCCGTTGTTACATCATCACCCTGCTCATCGCTGGTTGCGCCAACTTATCTTATTTGTTGCTCGTCAAATGATTGAAGAGGAAAACCGTGAATTTCTAACCAATAATTCACAATTTTCTCACTATTAAATAAATTTTAATTTAATTGTCGATTTCAGGCGCTGAGCAATCAATCTGATTACCTCAGCGCTTTTTTATGTTAAAACATAGTCATAATAATGATGAATCTCAGGTGATTTGTGAGTCTCTTTCAAAATATCATTATCATCGTACTGCTTATCATCGGAGCAGGCTTTTTATCTTTAACTGAAATTGCACTCGCTGGTGCCAGAAAAGTTAAGCTAAAAATTCTAGCCGAAGCTGGTGAAGAACGCGCTCAACAAGTACTAGATTTACAAGAACAATCTGCTGACTTTTTTGCAGCCTCTCAAATTGGCCTAAATGCAGTTGCGATTTTAGGTGGTATTTTGGGTGAAGCTGCTTTTCGTCCTTATTTCGTGACTTTAGTTGACCGTTTCTACGCAGGTCCTTGGACACAAACGATTGGTTTTGCCCTATCCTTTACTTTAGTGACATCACTCTTTATTTTATTTGCCGATCTTATGCCAAAACGTTTGGCTATGATTGCACCCGAAAAAATTGCAATTAGTGTTATTAATCCAATTCAGGTTTTTATTAAGGTTTGTAAACCTTTAGCTTGGGGAATTAACGCAATTGCCAACCTGCTATTCCGTTTATTTAAAGTGAATACAACGCGAGAAGACAACATTACTTTTGATGATATTTCAGCAGTAATGGATGCAGGTGCTCAAGCAGGCGTACTGCAAAAACAAGAACATCACTTTATCGAGAATGTTTTTGAATTAGAAGAACGCAACGTACCTTCCAGCATGACAACACGTGAAAATGTTGTTTATTTCACCTTAAATGAACATGAAGATAGCATTCGTCAAAAATTAGCAGAGTATCCTTATTCAAAATTTTTGGTATGTAATGAAAATATTGATCAGGTCATTGGTTACGTCGACGCCAAAGACTTTCTTGTTCGTATTTTAAACAACCAATCCCCAACGCAATTGAATGAAACAACCATTCGTACTGTCTTGATGATCCCGGATACCTTAACCCTCTCGGAATTACTTGATCGTTTCCGCTCTACCAAAGAAAAGTTTGCGGTTGTTATAAATGAATATGCGCTTGTCGTGGGGGTTATTACCTTAAGCGATATTATGATTACGGTTATGGGCGATTGGGTAACCCCAATTGAGGAAGATCAACAAATCATCAAACGTGATAATAACTCGTGGTTAATTGATGGCAGCACACCAATTGATGATCTAAGACACGCACTTGAAATTGATGAAATGCCTGATGAAGAAAATTATGAAACATTAGCAGGCTTCATGATGTACCGCTTACGCAAAATTCCACGTCCAGCAGATTTTGTAGAATTCGGTGGCTACAAGTTTGAAGTAGTCGATGTCGATCATTTTAAAATTGACCAACTCCTTGTAACTCGAATTTTAGAACAAAGCGAAGTACATTCATCAATTGATGAAAACTGATTTATATTAATTTAAATACCTCACAATTTTTTGTGGGGTATTTTTTTTAATCTAAATAAATTTTTCAAATATATGTAATAATTATTTTAGATTCATAAATTCAATTTGCTGTTTTAATTTAAAAGCAATATTATTTAAATTATCACTTATATTAAATCTTAAACACTGAAAAATAATAGAATAATCTACATATCTTAATCAACATGAAGCGATTCACCCCCATTTACATTGCCATCAAACTTATGTAACTTAGCTCAAAGCAAGTCTTTAAATGGTTCTTCTTCTCATTTCATCCATCAAACCACATATAATTAAAAAAAATATCATATAATTTTTATTTTTATAAAACCTTTATAACTCATCATAATGAATTACATTTATTATATGCCTACTATAATCTTAATATATATGTTCAGTATTTCGTATAAATATACCCCTCCAACTGAATATATATTAACCAAATAAACTAAATATATTATTTGTCTTTTTAATAAAAATTAATAAGAATAACCAAGGTCAGAGTTTTGAATAAACTTGTTCAGTAAAACTATAGGCAAAGGATTGATTGTATGCTGACATTACTTGGTGTTGGCATGATTTTGTGCTTCATGTACTTAATCATGTCCAAACGTTTAAGCCCTATTATTGCTTTAATTCTCATCCCATTTATTTTTTCTCTTATTGCCTGGGGCCTAGGTCACTACTTTGAAAGTTTGAGTCACATTGAACTCAAAGGTCTCAGTGAGATGATGCTAGAAGGCATCAAAAAATTAGCGCCAACTGGCGTAATGCTTTTATTTGCAATTTTATATTTTGCCTTAATGATCGATGCAGGTCTTTTCGATCCACCGGTTAAATGGATTTTAAAAAAGGTTAAAGGCGATCCTTTAAAAATCACAATGGGAACCGTGTTCTTAACCACAATGGTTTCTTTAGATGGTGATGGCTCAACAACGTATATGATTTGTGTAGCTGCAATGCTGCCACTTTATCAACGCTTAGGAATGAATACACTCATCATGACTGCACTTATGCTGTTATGTAGCGGTGTAATGAACCTAACACCATGGGGTGGCCCTACAGCTCGTGCTGCAAGCGCCCTGCAAATTGACCCAAGCCACATTTTCGTACCAATGATTATCCCTATGGTCATTAGTATTGGTTGGTTATTCTTCTTGGCATACCTATACGGTCGTTACGAGCAAAAACGTTTAGGCGTTATTGAGCTTGAAACTCACCATGGCGACAATATTACTGTATCGAAAGATCCTGAAGCGACCCGTCCACATTTACGTAAAGTAAATATGGTGCTTACCATCCTTCTTATGATTGCTTTGATCAAAGGCATCTTGCCTATGTCTGTGTTGTTCATGATAGCATTCTGTATCGCAATGCTCATTAACTACCCAGATGTTGATATGCAGAAAAAACGCATTGCAATGCATGCAGACAGTGTCTTAGCTGTTGTGGGCTTAATTTTTGCAGCAGGTATTTTCACAGGAATTTTATCTGGTACAGGTATGGTTGAGGCGATGTCTAAAGAGTTCGTCGCAATGATTCCTCCAAGCATGGGTCCATATCTTGCACCAATCACTGCTTTAGTGAGTATGCCGTTAACATTCTTTATGTCAAATGATGCTTTCTTCTATGGTGTTTTACCAATTCTTGCTGAAGCTGCTTCACATTATGGTATTAGCGCAGAAGCGATTGCTCGTGCTTCGATTGTAGGTCAACCTGTACACTTACTTTCACCACTTGTTCCATCTACCTATTTGTTATGTGGTCTTGCTAAAGTCGATTTTGCCGACCATCAAAAGTTCACTTTAAAGTGGGCATTTATAACTTGTCTGGTATTGATGGGAACTGCTTTAGTGATTGGTGTTTTCCCACTCTTTAGCACGCTTTAATTATTCATATGCAATAAAAAAGCCCCAATCGGGGCTTTTTTTATTTCTGTACATATTCAATTAAGTGATCTAACACAATGTTAAAATGCAATGTAATGTCTTCTTCTAAAATTTTATAAGCATTATCAAACTGAACCATTGGCCAACCTTCTTTCCAAAATGGAAAAATATTGTGTAGACCTTCAGTCACGATCGCATCTTCACGACTAATCGCTTGAGCAACTTGAGCTAAAACCTGAGCGGTTTCTGCACCATCAATAGCTAAATAATCAATACCACGTGCTTTAAAAATACGGATACGGTCTTTTTTATAACGAATCTTTTTCGCCTGACCTGAATTCAAGCCTAATGCCAGCGTAGCAGCTTCTACAAACTTTTCTTCAAAGTTTGCATTCAATGCAACTAAAGCCTGTTTATGTGCTTCTTGACGCCCAGCTTTCCCCCCATTACGGATAATCTCATTTGCTTCCGTATCCAGCTTATCTTTTTTCATAGACTGTAAAATGTCTAAAATTTCGATATCGCTTAAAGATTCAGGAGATTGCTCAAACATAGGAGTCCTTATACATACAACTAAAGGCATATTCTCTCATAAAAGCACTACTAAAGCAGAGTAAAATTTTAAATAGCCTATTATCTTGACTATTTTTATAGTCCTAACTTCATAGACTACACTCATAAAATCAAATAATTCTTTGATTATAATTTTAATTATTTGCCAAATTAATTTTACCCTGATAATATTATTTTACCCAGATAAAAATATACGGCTAAAATGAATACTAAAATCACCTATACTGCTTTCACTGGAAGCACGCTTATTGCGAGTGACTCCCTAGTTGAACTTGCAAAAAAACTCAAAGATATTCCTAAAAAAACGGAAAATATTCTGATTTTTAACGATCAAACAGGTCAACAAATTGATCTTGATCTTTCTGGTTCGGAACAAGAATTTCAACAACGTTATGCTGAACCGGAAGAAATTAAAAAAGTTGGACGACCTAAACTCGGAGTAATTTCTCGTGAAATCACTTTACAGAAAAAACATTGGGATTGGCTAGATCAACAAAGTGCGAGTGCATCAGCAGTAATTCGTAAGTTAATTGATAAAGAGTTAAATAACCCAAATTCTGAAGGTAATATTATGCTCGCTAAACAAGCCATCGACCGTTTTATGTCTGCCATGTTGGGTAATATGCCAAATTACGAAGAAGCAACACGCGCCTTATATCAAGGCGATCGAGATATATTTTTAAAGATGATTCAGAGCTATCCTAAGGATTTAAGAGAATATTTAACTTTAAAAACTCAAAGTATTTTCTAAACCCAATAAAAAAAACCCACTTACGCGGGTTTTTTCAAAATCACTTCAGCCTATTAAAGACGGACTAATGCAATAATTTGTTCAACCAACTCATCTACATTTTCAGTAGTAATGCTAGTATCAGTACCTTCAGCTACAGTAGTCAAAACAGTTACGCCAGTTTGACGGAGCAAAGCAACTTGTTCTTCGGTTAAATCAACTTTAGCAATAGCAACTACGCCTTGCTGAATTAACGAACTTTCGATGACTTGAGCTTGCTCGAGTGCTTTTGCAGAAACTTGAACTGCTGCTGGCTTTTGGCCTAAACGTGCAGCACGGTCTTCAGCAGTAACAGGATTACTATGCGCAGTCCACTCTACCGCAGACTCAACCATACCCGCACCAACCGTTACATTGCTTAAACGATCAATGAAAATAAATGAACCTGTGTATCGTGAATCTTGATATTGATCAAATACGACTGGTGCATCAAACTCAACCACAACGTCTGCAATTGCATTTAACTCAAGCTCTTCAACCTGAGTATGCTCAAGCGTATTTACATTCACACGATAGTGAATATTAGTCACTTTCGCAGGAACAGTCTGCGTACCAATCTTAACGTTGTACAACTTACCTTTCACAAGCGGATGTTCATTCATCCACACCACTGAAGCACGAACACTACGTGAAATTAATGGTTGCTCGCCAGCACGTACCAAAACGTTACCACGGCTAATATCAATTTCATCATTCAACGTTAATGTTACAGCTTGACCTGCTACAGCCTGCTCAAGGTTTCCATCAAAAGTAACGATTTCTTTAACTGTTGAACGCTTACCTGATGGTAATGCAACAATCTCATCGCCAACGTTGATTTCACCTAAAGCAACAGTACCAGCAAAACCACGGAAATCTAGGTTTGGACGGTTCACATATTGAACAGGGAAACGGAATTCGTGTTTGTTTGATTCGCGACTAATTTCCACAGATTCAAGAATGCTCATCAAGGTTTGACCCTTGTACCAAGCTGTATGCTCAGAAGCATTTACCACGTTATCGCCATTTAAAGCAGAAATCGGTACAAACTGAATATTGGCTGGACGACGATCACCTAATTGGTTTACGAAAGCATCATATTCAACCTGAATTTCGTTAAAACGCTCTTCAGAGAACTCAACTAAATCCATTTTATTAATGGCAACAACAATATTCTTAATACCAAGTAAACTTGCAATAAAAGTATGACGACGTGTTTGTGTTTGCACGCCATAACGCGCATCGATCAAGATAATTGCAAGATCAGCTGTTGATGCACCTGTTGCCATGTTACGGGTATATTGTTCATGCCCCGGTGTATCAGCAATAATAAACTTACGCTTTTCTGTTGAAAAGTAGCGGTAAGCCACATCAATGGTAATACCTTGCTCACGCTCAGCTTGTAAACCATCTACAAGTAATGCTAAGTCTGGTGCATCGCCCGTGGTTCCTACTTTTTTACTATCACGCGTTACGGCTTGCAATTGATCTTCATAAATCAATTTTGAGTCGTAAAGTAAACGTCCAATTAAAGTACTTTTACCATCATCTACGTTACCGCAAGTCAAAAAGCGCAGAAGGTCTTTTTGTTCATGTTGCTTCAAATAGGCCAAGATATCTTGACTGATTAATTCTGATTGATGAGACATTGCTCAAACTCCACAAATTTAGAAATTGTCTTAGAAATAGCCTTCTTGCTTTTTCTTTTCCATTGAGCCCGCTTCATCATGGTCAATCATACGACCTTGACGCTCAGAACTAGTGGCTAAAAGCATCTCTTGGATAATTTCAGGTAACGTATCCGCTTCAGACTCAACTGCACCAGTTAATGGATAACAGCCAAGCGTACGGAAACGTACAGACTTCATCTGTGGAACTTCACCTTCTTTTAAGCGCATACGTTCATCATCAACCATGATTAACGTACCACTACGCTCTACTACTGGACGAACAGCAGAGAAATAAAGAGGAACGATTTGAATATTTTCTAAATAGATATATTGCCAAATATCCAACTCAGTCCAGTTAGATAAAGGGAATACACGAATACTTTCACCTTTGTTCACTTTACCATTGTAAAGATTCCAAAGTTCAGGACGCTGGTTTTTCGGATCCCAACGATGCTTGCTATCACGGAATGAATAAACACGCTCTTTCGCACGTGATTTTTCTTCATCACGGCGTGCGCCACCAAAAGCAGCATCAAATTGATATTTGTCCAAAGCCTGTTTCAAAGCTTGGGTTTTCATAATATCAGTGTATTTTGAACTGCCATGATCAAATGGATTGATTCCAGCTTCGCGACCTTCTTTGTTCTGATGAACGATTAAATCAAAGCCATGCGTTTTTGCCATGTTATCGCGAAATGAAATCATCTCTTTAAATTTCCACCCAGTATCTACATGTAATAATGGGAATGGAAGTTTAGCTGGGTAAAACGCTTTTAACGCAAGATGAAGCATTACCGCAGAGTCTTTACCAATTGAGTAAAGCATTACCGGATTTTCAAATTCAGCAGCAACTTCACGGATAATATGAATGCTTTCAGCTTCAAGTTGCTTGAGATGTGTGAGTCTTGATTCAGTCATGAACACGTCCTTCTCTATCCATTTTGCCCATAAAATCTAGAAGTGGTATTAAACCACCACGTAGAAGACCATGTGGAGGAACGAGTGCCATAACAACTCCAATTTTTCGTGATAAATAATCCAACCACAAGCCTTTATATGGCTTATAGCATTAGTTATGCATTATAGTGATTTAAAACCGATTCCTTTTGCTTGTTTTTTCATATTGATATTCGATTTCATCATATACAATATAATATGCTGATTCACTTACACAACTTTGCAATCGTAGCTTGTGCAGCCAACTTAAGCAAATCATGATCTACTCTTTAGATTTCTCTAAAAACCATAAAAAAAGAGAAGCCTTAATAGCTTCTCTTTTCTAAAACATAATCTAATCTTAGAAACCGAACATTTTACGTTCTAATGGAATTTCAATCCCAATCGATGCGCCTGCATCATTACCTTCTAGATCAGAATCACTTACCCAGCCATTAATTTTTAATGGAAGATCAGGTTTAAGGTAATGTGTCCAAGTTAAATCAAGCGCTTTAATTTCATCATCTTTAGGGAACGCTTTATTGATGGCCAAGCTAGATTGGTTAACCTTAACCACCATAGCACGACCACTTAAACGGTTCATGACATCAAAGCGGATATCACCACCCACTGAATACATTTGCCCATCACCACCCATCGCGTGACCTAATGGGAAACCATGCTGGTAATAACCATCTTTATAAATATAATGATTATAAGAAATACCTTTTACATCGTTATTGGTGCGCGTATCAGCCCATTCCGCATAAAGTTGGTACGGCATGTCATTGTAACTAGAAGAATAATCAACGCCTGCTAAATACATTTTCTTAGAAGGTAGTAAACCAGCTTCATCTTCACCCACATACTGACCATAAATACCAACAGGAGTATTTAAAAGAGTTTGTAGATTTAAACGAGCATCAAATCCTGCAATTTGATTAGATCTGTCTTCGGAAGCATCATAAACATTATCATTGCCCTTAATCGCATTCCATAAAGAATCCCAGCTTTCAGAGCGCCCCTCACCACCCCATTGTAAAGTTCGAGAAGCGCCGAGCTCTAAATATGGTAATGGTCTTGCAGTTACACGCAAACCTAATAATTTAGCATCTGGAACTGCTTTATAGTCATCTAATTGGCCAGCAAAAGCTTGATATTGCCACGGTCCAATCCAAGATAACCATTTACTCTCAAAAGCATTTTGTACTGCACGTTGTGCGGTTACACCATAAACTGGACGACTAGCATCACCACGAATTAAGCTTCCATCATGTCCAGGACCCCACCATGTTGGAATTTGACCAGCAACTACCCACTGATTCCAAAGTTTACCTGCAACATATGAACCTTCAACATTCACATCTTGCCCATTGTCAATTTGCGGATCTTTTTCAGCATTTACACGAATTTTTGCATCCCAGTTTTCACCGCCTGCATTAAACTCTAAAGAACCTTGATATTGTGATTTCTGGTTATCACCAAATGCTTGGGGAACATTTTTGATATCAGTTTCAGCAAAAGCGCCCACTTTAACTGTATTGTTATCTGCTTTTAATGCATTAAGAACTGAATTAATAACTTTTTGTTGAGCTGGATGAGACACTTCTGCCCGAGAGAGTGCTCGATGAATTTCATCGCCACTTAACGGCCAGGTTGAAGTGCTAATATTGATAACACCTTGTTGATTCAACCAATTTAAGTCTGTACGTAAGTCCTCATCATTTAGCACCAAACCTTGTGCAAAAATAGCGGATGAAGCAGTTGCCAATATTGCAATCGAAAGTGTTTTTCTTAGAAACATGCCAGCACAATTCTCAAAGTTATTTATGAGCAACACCTTAAATTTTTTATCACAACTTTGCAATTGTTAAACTGTGCAATTACATTTTTTAACGCTATCTTAAGATTAGTGTAGATAGGTAAGTTTTTGAGATATATAAGTAATAAAAAAGGCAGTATAAATACTGCCTTTTTTGCCTTTAGAAGATTAACCTTCTTTACGACGCATGTGCGGGAATAAAATTACATCACGAATACTTGGTGCATCGGCAAATAACATGACTAAACGGTCAATACCGATACCCTCACCAGCAGTAGGTGGCAAACCATACTCAAGCGCTTCAACGAACTCTGCATCGTAATGCATTGCTTCATCATCACCAGCATCTTTCTCTGCAACTTGGGCTTGGAAACGTTCAGCCTGATCAATTGGATCGTTTAACTCGCTGAAACCATTTGCCAATTCACGACCACCGATGAAAAACTCAAAACGATCAGTAACATGCGGATTGTCATCATTACGGCGAGCGAGTGGAGATGTTTCAGCTGGGTATTCAGTAATAAATGTTGGCTGACGTAGTTTAGTTTCAACTGTTTCTTCAAATACGATAGTTTGAAGCTTACCTAAACCAAAACCTGGCTTAACTTGTTCTTTTAACTCTTCACGAATAAATTGAGCAAGAAACTCACGGTCACCAACATTTTCAGGTGTAAACTGTGGGTTATTCTCTAAAATCGCATCAAACATAGAGATTTTTTTGTATGGCCCTTTGAAGCTAAACACTTCACCTTGGTAAGGCACATCAGTTGTACCTAAAATATCCAAGGCCAATTTTTCAATCATATTTTCAGTTAATGCCATCAAGTCTTTATAGTCAGCGTAAGCTTGATAAAACTCGATCATCGTAAATTCAGGGTTGTGACGTGTTGAAACACCTTCATTACGGAAGTTACGGTTAATTTCAAACACACGTTCAAAACCACCAACAACCAAACGCTTTAAGTAAAGCTCAGGTGCGATACGCAAAAATAAAGGCATATCCAAAGCATTATGATGTGTTTCAAACGGACGCGCAGACGCACCACCCGGAATCACATGCATCATTGGCGTTTCAACTTCCATGAAACGTTCATTGTTTAAAAATGCTCGAATTCCAGCAACTACTTTGGCGCGGATTTCAAAAGTTTTACGTGTTTCTTCATTCACAATTAAGTCAAGATAACGTTTACGATACTTAACTTCTGTGTCATTTAAACCGTGAAATTTATCTGGTAACGGGCGAAGCGATTTCGTTAAAAGCTCAAAACCTTCAAGGTGAACATACAAGTCACCTTTTCCTGAGCGTCCGATATAACCTTCAGCAGCAATAATGTCACCAAGATCTAAACCTTTAATAGTCTCGAGGATATCTTTTGGTAAACCCTTACGGTCAACATATAACTGAATACGGCCTGTCATATCTTGAATAACCATGAAAGATCCACGGTTTAACATGACACGACCAGCAATTTTTACATAGACATGCTCAGCGCTTTCAATTTTTTCTTTCGACTGATCTTTAAATTGTTCTTGTAGGTCAGCAGCGTAGTGTTCACGCTTAAAAGTATTCGGCCAAGGACTCTTTCCAGTTTCCTTCGCAACCTCTTGGATTTGCTTTAATTTGGCATGACGCTGTGCAATTAAATCGTTTTCGGAAATAGTTGGTTCAGAAGTCGATTGAGCGTTTTGTTGCGTCATCTCTGCCTCGATTAAGTAAAAATTAAGTGCTATATCTTAACAGATTGCGGGAGTTTTTCGAATGATTTCAATCAAACAAAAATGAAAAAAGACAATTTTATAGAAACGAACACTACTTTTTAAAGGCAAAATGACTTAGACCAATCGCTAAGATCATTTTTTAAAGCATTTAGTAAAATATAAAAAAATCCAAATAACCTCGATATTCAAAAGGCCCTATTTGCCTTTTATTTTATCAATGAGATTGTGTAGCAAATAATGAAAATTCTATTTTTACATGGCTTGGATTCTTCTCGTGAGTCGACAAAGTTCCATGCCATTTTACATCCTGAAAAATTTTGTATTGACGTCGATTATCGTAACTTAAGTTATGCATCTATTGAGTACTTTTACCATCAGGCTATTCAGACGATCAAACCAGATTTATTGGTGGGTCATAGCATTGGAGGCTATTGGGCGCTAAAAACTGCTGCTCAACATAAATTAGCTGTTATTGTGGCGAATCCAAGTCTTACACCTAACTTTCGGACTGACTATCCTCAACTTTCTGAAGACGAACTCACTCTCTCTAACCCTAAAATGGCTTATTTAGAGTTAGGAGATGAGCAACTTGATATGTATCAGGTTCAAGAAAAACTTGCCCCTTACATGAACATCGAAACTTTTGAAGGTGGACATCATCGCTTGGCCTATCCTTCACGACTTAATGATCTCATTATGAAAATTTATAAAAAATATTTGGCTTAGATTTATATAGTTTGATTTTTGAAAAAATGGTTTTATACGTAAATAAACGAAGCTCTATTTTGCTTCTGCCATTTTTTTAACCACCTCAAAACCTTGAACAAAGCCACTTTTCAACATGCCCATATATTCGGGTAAGGTGGCCAATTCAACTTTTAAAGTGGTTATATTATCTTTTTGGGTTAGAAAATATTTTTCTAAGGAACCACTCCACCCTTTAACCTCTTCACTTTCTAAATCTTCCTTACCCTCCTTAATCATTCCTAAATGTTTAAAAATTAATATTTCCGGTTTTTGCATTTGTTCAATCGTTGAAACCATGCCATTTCCTTCACCGTCAAGAAAATAAGTTTTACCACCTATTTGCCAGTCGGTACGCATGGAGGAATCCGGCGCAAAGAATTTCGTCCAAGCGTTATATGTCTCGCTATTCCAAAGTATGTCCCATACTTTTTCTATAGGCGCCTCAATTTCTACTTCATATACTAAATTTTCCATATTTCACTTCCCTGATTTATACCGTCTTAATGACAGCAAATTTTAATTTTGGGTTTTAATAATGACATTCTGTCACATCATAGTTTGTTGTTATTTAGCTTTCGTATGAGATGAATCTTTTAAATTATGAGGTGCTCTTTATTTCAAGATATTTTCATCAATAAAATTAATTTTAAGAATGCATTAGTTATTATTAGTTTATGGCGAAGTTTTGCCTAAATAACCACTTATTTGTCCTAACCTGCCATTCATCTTTGCTTACGAATGATTAAACTCCGTTATTTACTTTACTTTGAATGTAGAACTGCGTAAAAATTTGATATCCAATCAAAGGCACATTGGTTATTATTGACCGGATCGTAGTTACATTATTAATAGATGGAATAGTTTTACTGAAAGGCAGCTTTGAGCAAACTTATCAGTGCGGAGAGTCTCATGAAAAAATATCAATGTATCGTTTGTGGATGGATTTATGACGAAGCGGAAGGTTGGCCACAAGACGGCATTGCAGCTGGAACAAAATGGGAAGATATTCCAGATGACTGGACTTGCCCTGATTGCGGCGTTTCAAAAGCTGACTTCGAAATGATCGAAATCTAAGAACGTAAAGTAAAAGGCCATGATCGACATGGTCTTTTTTACGAATATTACCAATCACCGTATTAAATAAATAATTCTAACTCTGGAGAAAAAAATGCATCCTATCGTCATTATCGGATCAGGCATGGCGGGTTATACCTTAGCACGTGAGTTCCGTAAGCTTAGCCCAGAGCAAGAACTTGTGATGATTTGTGCGGATGATGCAGTGAACTATGCAAAGCCAACATTATCAAATGCATTTGCAGGTAAAAAAGCACCTGAACAAATTCCTTTAGGCGATGCGACAAAAATGGGTACTCAACTCAATATGCGTATTGAGCCTTTTACCTTTGTGAAAGAAATTTTAGCTGAACGCCATGAGCTTGTTCTTGAAAAAGATGGTGTAACTTCACAGCAACCCTATTCAAAATTGATTTTAGCCGTGGGTGCTAACCCAATTCGCCTTGCAATTGCAGGTGATGGTAGCGATGACATTCATGTTGTGAACTCACTTATTGATTACCGCGCTTTTCGTGAAAATCTAGCTCAGCGTAAAGACAAACGTGTTGTTATTTTGGGTGCAGGTTTAATTGGTTGTGAATTTGCCAACGACTTACTTCATAGTGAATATGACATCACTGTCATTGATTTAGCACCGCAACCATTAGGTCGTTTACTTCCATCACATATTGCTTCTGCTTTCCAGCAAAATCTTGAGGAAGCTGGAGTAAAATTTGCACTCGGAACCACTGTTGAAAAAGTTAGCAAAATTAATAATGGCGAAGATTATGCGATAACACTCGCAAACGGACAAACATTGGTTGCGGACCTTGTTCTTTCTGCGATTGGTTTACAGCCAAATATTTCACTTGCTCAAAGTGCAGATATTCAAACAAGCCGTGGAATTATTACCAATGGTTTACTGGAAACAAATCAAGCAGACATTTATGCAATTGGGGATTGCGCAGAGGTAAATGGTACTTTACTTCCATATGTAATGCCTATTATGCAACAGGCTCGTGCGCTCGCGAAAACACTCAGTGGACAACAAACTACCGTTCATTACCCTGCAATGCCAGTTGCAGTAAAAACGCCAGCTGCTCCACTTACAGTTTTGCCAGCTCCGGTTGATGCGGAAGTGAACTGGGAAACAGAAGAGTTCGACGATGGTATGCTTGCCAAAGCAATTGACAATGAAGGAACATTGCGTGGTTTTGTATTGTTAGGTGCAACCGCAGGTAAACAACGCTTAACTTTGACAAAGCTTGTCCCAGATCTTATTCCAGCCCAAGCATAAGGTTTGTATCAGGAATACTCACTTACAGAGTATTCCTTTAAGGAATGAATAACATGAATAGCGCCTTACAGTTTAACATTTCACCGTACACATCTTTCATGCAAGAAACCAAAGTCAACTTAGGCAATGGAATTGAGTTACATGTAGAAGTAGGTGGAAAACCAGAACATCCAACCATTTTGCTGATTATGGGCCTTGGTGCTCAAATGCTTTTTTGGCCAGATTTCTTCTGTAAATCGCTGATTGATCAAGGATTTCGTGTTATTCGTTTTGATAACCGTGATATTGGCCTTTCTTCAAAAGTACGTCACGAGGGTAAACGGTTAAATACTGTCAAATTGATGGGCCGCTTTGCACTGGGGCTAACTAATCAGGGTGCGCCCTATACTCTGCATGATATGGCAGACGATGTATCTATGCTCATTGATCGTTTAGGCGTGAACAAAGCGCATGTCATTGGTGCATCAATGGGTGGGATGATTGCTCAAATTCTTGCAGCAAAATATCCAGAAAAGGTTGAAAAATTAGGGCTCATGTTTACAAGTAATAACCAGCCTTTTTTACCACCACCTTTTCCGAAACAACTTTTGAGTTTAATCGGTAAACCTGAGTCACGGGACGAAGAAGGGATTGTGAATCATAGTTTAAAACTATTTCAACTGATTGGTTCACCTGGTTATATCAACCAGATTGAAGCAATACAAACTGCGCGTAAGCTTTATCAACGTAGCTACTATCCTGCTGGTGTACTTCAGCAGTTTTTAGCAATATTATGTACAGGCTCCTTACTACAACTGGACCGTGAAATTAAGCAACCCGCTTTAGTCTTACATGGCTCTCGCGATCGCTTACTTCCCCCTAGCCACGGTAAGGCTGTAGCAAAAGCAATTTCCGGTGCTAAGTTTGAATTAATTGATGGAATGGGGCATGATATCCCTGCACATTTTATTCCACAGCTTAGCGGTTTATTTGCGCATCATTTTAAATCATCAGACTAGGACACTATGGCTGCATTACCCTCACTAAGACAGCTATCATATTTAGTTACGTTGTCGGAAACTTTGCATTTTACTGAAGCAGCACGCCGCTCTTTTGTCACTCAATCGACGTTATCAGGCGGCATCATGGAGCTTGAACGGTTATTAGGTGGCGTTCTGGTAGAACGTGATCGTCAGAATGTGCGTTTAACACCTTTAGGTGAACAAGTCGTTGCTCGTGCCCGTGTACTACTAGCAGATGCTCAAGATTTAATGCGTTTGAGCCGTGAAATGAGTGAGCCGTTAACGGGTGATTTGCATTTGGGTGTTATTCCAACCATTGCACCTTTTATCCTGACACGCTTACTTAATGAAGTGCATCAGCAGCTACCTAAAATTCAGCTACATTTGCATGAAGCACAAAGTGAAAAAATTGTAGAGCGCCTAGAACACGGTAATTTAGACATGATCGTTCTTGCTCTACCGTTTGACACCAGAGGTCTAAAAGTCGCTGAAATTTCGAAAGAAAATTTGTACCTTGTATGTAGTAAACAAGATACCAATGCTCTTCAAGCAAACTCTCTAGATGATCTTGATTTATCAAGACTAATCTTGCTTGAGGAAGGCCACTGTTTACGTGACCACGTTTTGAGTGCGTGCCCTATCGGTGAGCGTAAAAACGACAACCGTTTAAAAGCAAGCTCTTTACCAACGTTAGTTGAAATGGTTTCTTCTGATTTAGGCTTTACGCTTTTACCAGAAATTGCAATTGAAAATAGTATGATCAAGTTTAATGATCAGATTACTGCAAAACCAATTGAAGATGCACCGAGCCGTACTTTAGCGCTAGTGACTCGTAAAAGTACACCATTGCAAAGTGAGTTCGATGTATTACTGCAAATTATGCAGAAAATCACGACAAGAATACATGAATAAAAAAAGGAGTCTTCGGACTCCTTTTTATTTTATTGAGGCGTCAAGGATGCCCACTTAAACACCCAAGCAGATGGCATATTCAAACTATTATCAGCGATAATTTTTTCTCTAATAATTTGTGCTATGGCATAGTCATTTGCAGGGTCTATCATAACTCGTATTCCTTTAGTCGTTGCACTGGTTACAACCTTGTACCCTTTCGCTTCTAACCGTGACTGAATCGTACTTGCCTTATTTTGATTAGCCGCTAATGCAACTTGTACCATCCATTTCTTTTCACCATTTTCCAAAATTTCTTTAGCGATCGCTGCATCAAGTTGCTTTTTACTGTCAAAATTTTTCTTTTCTTCTACTTTCTTGGTGTGAACATCTTCAATTTTCTTTTGGGCTAAAAACTCATCTTGTTTTGGTTTTCTTTTCTGGATGACTATTGTTTTATTTTTGTCCCCACTTTTTTTCGCTTTATCATTAGAAGGATTTACAAAATAAGGATACATCGCTTGATCATCAAATCTTTGAAATACGATGATATCCCCATAACACTTCTGATCTGCATAGGCGGTCACTGGCATTATCCCCAAAAGTATTTTAATAAGTAAACTTCTAATAAAGCATTGCATCTTATTCATTTACCAAAGTTAAGTATATTTAATGCGGCGTATTAAAGTAGATTTCTTGTGATTTGTATATTTTTAAAATTCAATGTTTTATGTAAAAAATCACATATTTTAAAAACATATTGCAGTGCTTCAAATTATTGTCGTTTATCCAGCAACCATTTAGAAAAACTAACTAAATTACTTTGAATTTCAGTTAATTAAAAAAGCCGACAAAATGTCGGCTTTTATTTAATCTTGAGAGTTCATTATTTAATGATTTCCAATAATGCCCTTTGAGCATTATGCAATTTTTCACCCTCTGCTGGCTCAGCACGAATCCAAGTACCGTCACCTTGTAACAGCCATGCCTGTTGATTATCTTGTAGGTAGTTCACCAAACCTTGTTGATAAATACGTTTTTTCAACGCAGGATCTTCAACAGGGAAACAAGCTTCAACACGATTAAATAAATTACGGTCCATCCAGTCTGCACTTGAACAGTAAATACGCGCATCACCATTATTACTAAAGTAATAAACGCGAGTATGCTCAAGGAAACGTCCTACAATTGAACGCACTCGAATATTCTCTGATAAGTTAGGCAAACCCGGACGTAAACAACAAATCGAACGGATAATCAGGTCAATCTGAACACCCGCCTGAGAAGCTTCGTACAATTTATTGATTAACTGAACTTCGGTTAACGCATTCACTTTAACAATGATTTGAGCTTTACGTCCTGCCTTAGCATTGGCAATTTCTTCATCAATAAAGTTAATGAGCTGAGCATGTAAGGTAAATGGTGCATGTAATAGCTTTTTCAATTTCGCCATTTTGCCCATGCCAGTCAGTTCTTGGAATATACGGTGTACGTCTTCACACAGATCTTTATCTGTGGTCATGAGACCATAATCTGTATAAATTCGAGCATTCATCGCATGGTAGTTACCTGTTCCTAAATGAACGTAACGCACCAATTTGTTATTTTCACGGCGCACCACCATGATCATTTTGGCGTGAGTTTTATAACCAACTATGCCGTAAACAACGACTGCCCCAGCCTCTTGTAAAACGTTCGCTACTTCAATATTTGATTCTTCATCAAAGCGAGCACGTAACTCAATGACTGCAATAACCTCTTTTCCATTTCGAGCCGCTTCAGCCAAAATTTGCACAATTTCAGAATTAGCACCACTACGATATAGCGTCTGTTTGATTGCTAATACCTGCGGATCACGTGCAGATTCGCGTAGCAATTGAATAACTGGCGCAAAAGACTCAAACGGATGATGCAGTAAAATATCCTGTTTTTGCATTGCCGAGAAAATACTCTCAGTCTTTTTAAACACTTTAGGCACAACTGGCGTATGCGAGTCGTAACGCAAATGCGGACGTTTAAAATTTGAAACCAGACGAGCTAAGTTTACCGGACCATCAACTTTGTATAATTGCTCATCGGTTAAATCAAACTCTTCCAGTAAGTACTCATAAATATGTTGTGGACAATTATGGGTTACTTCCAAGCGAACGGCACGACCAAAACGACGAGAACTTAATTCACCTTTTAATGCTTTAGCTAAGTCTTCAACATCTTCATTCAATGCCAAGTCTGCATTACGTGTAACGCGGAATTGGTAACATCCAGTTGCTGTCATTCCTGGGAATAAGTCAGACACATGCTCATGGATAATTGCCGATAACATCACATGATGTTCTTTACCACCCGTTAATTCATCTGGTAGTCGTACAACGCGAGGCAATGAACGTGGTGCAGGTACAACAGCCAAATCAATTTGACGACCAAAAGCATCTTTACCTTCAAGAGTGATAATGAAGTTTAGGCTTTTATTCACAAGTCGTGGGAATGGATGTGCTGGATCTAAGCTAATTGGTGTTAATACAGGTGCAACTTGTTCCTGAAAATATTTTTTTACCCAAGCAGATTGGGCTGGAGTTAACTCACCACGACGTAAGAAGCAAATATCTTCTTCACGTAGCTTTGGTAAGATTTCCTCATTTAAAATACGATATTGACGCTCAATCGCAGCATGAGCAGTTTCAGAGATTTTTTGTAAGACCTGTCTTGGCGTAAGACCATCCGGGCTACGACTCTCATTGTCTAGAGAAAATTGCTCCATCACTCCGGCAACACGGATTTCAAAGAACTCATCGAGATTACGTGAAAAAATGAGTAAGAAATTCATTCGCTCAAGTAATGGATGTAAAGGGTCTACCGCTTGTTCCAATACACGCAAATGGAAGTCAAGAATAGACAATTCACGATTGATATAACGGTCATTATAACTATATTCTATTGGGGTCGTTGTTGGTGTAATCGCTGTATTCATGTCTAACTCAATTCTCTATCCAGCCAAAATCTCTATAAACCAGTATGCTGCAAAAATATGACAATTTGGTAAAAACTAAAAAATTAACACATCTTTAAAACAGCATTATTCAGGAATCTGGGTGCTATTCATATAACGTAAAATAACGCGTTTTCTATATTGTAGTTTATGATCGTTACGGTGATCTTGATAATATTTCGGATCAGGCAATAATGCGGCTAAGAAAGCAGCTTGTTCACGCGTTAGGCTTTTAGCACTTTTACCATAATAATGTTGAGCGGCTGCTTCAATACCATACAGATTTTTGCCGAATTCAACCGAGTTCATATATACCTCAAGAATTCGGCGTTTTGACCACATCCGCTCCATCATCCAAGTCGCGACTGTTTCTTGGCCTTTGCGAATAAACGAACGCTTATTGTATAAAAAAAGATTCTTTGCAAGTTGTTGAGATACAGTAGAACCGCCAGCAACAACTTCACCCTCTTCATTATTTCGCTCAAGGGCAAAACGAATACCCTGCCAGTCAAAACCATGATGATGGATAAATTTTGCATCTTCACCCGCTAAAATCGCATGTTTGAAATTGTCGCTAATATCATCATAATCAAGCCACTTATGGATGATCGGCTCTGATGTATCAGACCAATAATCAATTCGCATGAACATGGTGGTATCCACTTCATGTGTCCGCCACCAAACCAAACTCGAAAAAATCCAAAGTTGAATAAGGAGAATCGCCCCAATAAAAATTAACAACACGCGAACAATAAAAGCTTTCATGTTCGTCCTGATCTCCTGTATTCAACTTTTTTCATGTTAAGCTGTAAAGCATGTTCATATATAACAAAAGCATAGCATGACTCAATATCAGCCTCCGCACATTAATCGTAAACTCAATGTACAAAATTGGTGGCTGACCGCCCTACTCATCGCAATCAATGTAGGTTTGTTTGTCTGGCAAATTATATCTGGCGTCGATATTAGTGACCCAGCTATGAAAGACGCCATTCATTGGGGGGCTGATTTTACACCACTTACTTTTTCTGGGCAGCCCGAACGTTTATTTACCAGCATGTTTTTTCATTTTGGTTTAGTTCATCTCATGCTCAACATGTGGGCCTTGTATATTTTCGGTAATGTTGCTGAGTCACTATTTGGTCGCTTCTATTTTATTGGGATGTACTTACTCGCCGGCTTATTTGGTAGCCTTTTAAGTAGTTATATGACGATTCAAAATGGACATGAATTGCTGCAACATTTTGACCAGAGCTTGCTTCCGCATGTCAGTGCAGGCGCTTCGGGTGCGGTGATGGGATTAGGTGCTGCATTAACAGTGCTTTCTTTATTTCCACCACTACCTCATCAAGCCTACATACTCGATAAAAAAGCATTATTAATGATTATGGCAATCAACCTTATTTTTGGTTTTGTCGCAACGGGAATTAATAATGCCGCGCATATTGGCGGCATGATTATTGGGGCATTTCTTGCGCTGATGGGGTACTTAAGTTATGTCAGCAAATTTAAAAATACGCTGAAACTTCTAGGCTTATTAGGAGCAGTTGTAATTACAGGTGGTTTTTATATGTACTGTGTACAACTCAACTCCCCTTTACTTCCGTTATGGCATGAAATCATCATCCAGAATCCTGACATTATTCCTTAAGCTACAGCTGGTTTAGTTCTCTTAAGCTTTGTAAAGGTGGTAAGTTGCAAAGATAGCCTAGTCGATAACGGCCTATCAGGGCACAAACTAACATCATGCCAATTGGTAGAATCAACCATATTTCAACATGCCACTGTATTGCCATATTCATTTTATAGCTTGCAATAGCACTAATCACTTCTGCAAAACAGCAGGCAACTATACCTGCTAATAATCCTAAAAATCCAACTTCAAGACTGAGCATCTGCTTCATTTTATTCTTAGACAATCCAAATGAACGTAACAAAGCAACTTCACGGCGTCGCTCATCCATTAATAAGTTTAAGCATGCAATCAGTACTAAAACCCCAGAGAAACCCACTAAAGCCGCCAGTACCGTCACAATTTTCACTAAAACATTCATTAAACGCTTTACTTCATCTAAAATTCGATCGACGTCAATAAAGACGGTATTTGAAAATTGCTGAATAATATTGATCATTTTGGGTTGGTCTTGCTTAGGCACATAAAAACTACCTAAATAACTTCCAGCATTTTCATCTAAAGTTTTCGGTGAAAAAATAAAGAAAAAGTTAGGACTAAAACTTTCCCATTCTACACTTCGAAAATTAACCACTTTGGCCTGTAAATTACCTTCCGGTAAACTAAAGGTAAGCTTATCTCCAATTTGAATACCAAGGCTTTCAGCCGTTTTGTTTTCAACAGAAACTTGCCCTACACCACTAAACTGAGCTTGACCATTTGTAATGGCATTGTCATTCGGTAAGTGATTAGACTGAGTTAAATTTAACTCACGACGTAAAGAGTTATTTTGTTTTATAGCCTCTTCTGAAAAAGGTACATCATTCTTCGCTAGCAATCGGCCGCGGATATTTGGATATAAAGGAGTGCTTTGCCAACCATTTTGTTTCAACTGTTGTTCAAAAGCTTTTAAATCAAATGGAGGCAAACCATAAACAAACTGATTAGGCGTTCCTTCGGGAAGTTGTTGCTGCCAACGCTCTAATAAATCAGTTCTTAATACACTGAGTACTGTAATAAGGCTTAATCCTAAAGCTAGAGCAGTAATTTGTAGTGCGCTTTGGGAAGGAGAACGAATATAAAAAGACAAACGATTTTTCATCTTTTTTAGGCTACGAAGCAACAACCAGACAGCGGTGTAAAGCAAAATACAAAGAACGATAATCGCAGCCAAAACCATAATGCTGAGCATCAAGTTTTCACTCAACACCAAACTAAAAACGATCAGGCTACTAATGCCGGCAAAAAACATAAAAAATAATGATTTTCGAGATTTTGCTTGTTCACGAATAACACGAATTGGAGGCGTATTTAAAAGCTCCCAAATGCTTGGCAAGATAAATCCAAGCAAAACAATTACACTTGTAAAAATGGCGATTGGCAAAGGCCCAAGTAAAAGTGGTATTACCGAAAAATTTAATTCCAATTGAGGAATCAATTGCAACATGAGTTGAAGCAGGCCATAGCCCAATATCAGCCCCAATAGGCTTCCTATAACAATCGAAATCGCACTAACAACACAAAGTAATCCAATATATGCCAATAAAATTTGGAATTTACTTCCCCCTAAACACCGGATGAGCGCAATGTGATCTTGGTTCTGTTGAACATATCGTTGGCTCGTTAAAGCGATGGCAATACCACACAATAAAATCGTTAAAATATTGGCCAACTGTAAAAAGGTATCAAGGTTTTCAAGTGGACGTAATAATCTGCTATTCGACTCACTTGCATCGCGTAACCGTAAACCCGCTGTTTCGTCTAGATCTTTAGTAGTTTGATGTTGTTGTTTAAACTGCTTAGCAAAAGTCTGTACCTGTTCTGGTTTACCTGCCATTAATAAACGATAGTCAATTCTACTGCCTGTCTGAATTGCATGAGTTTTAGCAATATCAGCTTGATGGATAATAACCGTAGGAGAAAAGCCAGAGAAACCTAACTCTTGGTTAGAATCACGTACAATCACACCACTAAAACGAAATGTACCATCCGCAATAGAAACAGCATCATCCAGTTTTACTTTTAATAAATCTGCCGCCCTTTGGCTTAACCACACCTCACCAGACTGAATCCCTTGGGTAGTTGGCGCAATTTCAAGCTGTCCTCTTAGTGGAAATAAAGGCTCTATCGCTTTCACATTGACCATGACAAACTGGTCTTGTGTATGGGCCATAGAACTAAACATAGTGACATTGGTTTGCTTGAAACCAAGCTGCTCTGCTCTTTTTTTCCATGACTGTTCTATCGGTTCGTTATTCGACAGAACTAAATCAGCACCCAACATTTGAGAAGCCTGTAAACTGACAGCATTTTTAACTTGGTCATTGCTAAATTTCAGAGCAGTTGTGGCACTAATCGCAAGTGAAAGAGCAATAATGAGTAGATATAGACCACCCGTGCGGAAACTTTGTAGTAAAAGTGGTTTTAGAAGATTACGCATCATTTAACCACCCTGTACTGTCTTTAATCGGCCATCATCTAACTCAACATGGCGCTGACAAAGGCTTGCTAAGTTACGGTCATGTGTAACCAAAATAAGGGTTGTACCTAACTCTCGGTTTAAATCAAAAAGTAGATTTTCAATTTCTTCTGCTGTTTGACCATCTAGGTTTCCAGTAGGTTCATCTGCAAAAATAATTTGTGGCTCTGCAATAAGTGCGCGCGCAATCGCTACACGTTGCTGTTCTCCTCCAGACAGGACCTTAGGCGTTTGTTCCACTTGACGGCCAAGTCCCACTCGATGCAACCAATCTAACGCTTTTTTCTCTGCGGTTTTATAATCGAAATCTTTACGCAGCCTTAAGGGCAACATGACATTTTCAAGTGCGCTCAACTGAGGCAAAAGCTGAAAAGACTGAAATACAAAACCAATATGTTTCATTCTAATTTGAGCGCGTTGTTCTTCTGTTAACTCATGTACTGCTTGACCACATAGCCACACTTCTCCTTCAGACGGTTGATCTAATGTCGCTAGAATTCCTAGCAAGGTTGATTTACCTGAGCCAGAACGTCCTGTAATTGCTACCTGTTCCCCTTCAAATATCTCTAAATCGATATCTTTTAAAATCGTAAACTGATTTTGGTTGATCTGAATAGTTTGTGTAACTTGATGGGCAGCAATGATGGGTTGTGGCATGATATGAAAAGTCCTATGTATTCAGAATCAGGGTCGAAGTACAAATGTATAAATCTTTTTTGATTGGTTCTAAAAGCATCATGCTCATCTCATTAAGTATGCTGCCCCTGCTTGTATCGGCGAAAACTATTTTAATTTTAGGAGATAGTATTAGTGCCGGTTACGGAATTGATCCCAAACAAGGTTGGGTACAATTACTACAAAAACGTTTAGACCAACAGTATCCCAAACAACACAAAGTGGTCAATGCAAGTGTTAGTGGAGAAACAACAAGCGGAGCTTTGGCTCGATTACCTAAATTATTACAGACCTATAAGCCAAATGTAGTCGTGATTGAATTAGGCGGAAATGACGGCTTGCGTGGGCAACCACCTCAAATGATTCAAAAAAATCTGGATCAGCTCATTCAATTAAGCCAAAAACAAAAAGCCAAAGTTGTTATTTTTGGTATGAAAATTCCGCCAAATTATGGAGCTGCATATAGCAAAGCTTTTGAAAATAACTATAAAGTTGTAAGCCAAAAATATCAGGTGAAATTACTTCCGTTTTTTCTAGATGGCGTTGCTGGTCAAAAACAGCTGATGCAAAATGATTTGATTCATCCAAATGCACAAGCACAATCAAAACTACTTAATTTAGCTTTTCCATACATAAAAGGTGCCCTATAGGCACCTTTTAGTTTTAAATATTTTTATTATGATCAGAAATCAAAAAAAGTAACTTCACCAGTTTCTAGTGAATACTCTGCACCAACGACAATCAACTCACCTTTTGCGATCAAGCTTTCAAGGACACTTGAACCATGACGTAATTGATTTACCGAAGCAAAAACGTTTGAACGTACTGCATGGCATGATAATTTTTTCAAATCATTTTTTAAGTCAGTTTGCATTAAAATTTCAACTGATGGACGAACACGGTTCACAATCGACATTAAGTTAGATGATGGCGGTTGATCAGGGTTCATTAAGGTATCAATTGTCGCTTGAATCGCGCCACAATGGCTGTGTCCTAATACAACTACAACCGGACAGTCATAGCGTTCTGCTGCGAACTCAACACTACCGACTTGTGAAGGTGCCACAACATTACCAGCAACACGAATTACGAATAAGTCACCAAGACCTTGGTCAAATACCATTTCTGCTGGAACACGAGAATCTGAGCAACCTAATACAATCGCAAACGGATTTTGATCCTTTGCCATTTCAGCGCGTTCATGATGAGATAAGGTTTTTGCAAGGGAAGTATTTCCATTTACAAATCGTTGATTACCAGCTTTCAGACGATCTAAAACTTCTTGCGCAGTAGGCATTTTATATTTCCATTGTTTTTTCAAGGTTGGAAATCATTTTAATGTGTCAAAATTTGAATGTCACTGACAAAAAATTAAATCATTTCCCATGAAAAATTTTAAAAATACTTCCTCTATTTGAATGGAGAATTTACTGCACATTCACTGCTGTTTAGTGAAAAAATAGACATACTTTAGCAAATGGATTGACTATAATTTTCCTCCTTTTAATCATTTAGCAAATGACTCATTGGCAAAGTTTTTCAATAATTTTCAAACTCGCTTATGCATCAAGGATGAAATCTTATGACAACGCTGTCCGCATCAAAAAAAACTGTTCTAAAAAAAACCGTTGCAGCATTTACCTTAGCATGCAGCCTTACAACAATAATGAGTATTTCTCAGACACAAGCTGCCGATACGATTGATATAAGCTTTCAAAATATTTTGCAGCAAGAACGAAGCTGGGCAGGTTTACAAAGTAAAAGTTTAAAAGTTGGTGATATAACTTGGTCATATAGTGAAGGTGGATCTACCACTAAACCTACGTTGTTACTCATCCATGGATTAGGGGGGAGTCGTGATAACTGGAACCGTGTCTCTCGTTATCTGACAGCAAATTATCATGTCGTTATTCCCGATTTACCAGGAAGTGGTGAAACCGTAGTTACACAAAACTTTGATTATTCAGTGCCTAATCTTGCCGAAAAATTACGTCGTTTTGTTGAAGCTGCAAATTTAAAAGGCCCTATTCATATTGCTGGCCACTCACTTGGCGGTTCAATTGCCCTACTCTATGCCGGCCAATATCCATTTGAAACCAAAAGCCTATTCTTAGTTGATAGTGGCGGTATTTTCCGTTCTGCCAATACAATTTACCTAAAAGATCCAGCCTACCTAAAACAACTTTTAGTATCTAAAAAGGGTGACTTTAACTATTTATTAAAGCAAACCATGTTTAATCCTCCGTTTATTCCCAAAGAATTTTTAGAAGCTCAAGAAAAGCTCATGATTAATCAGGCACCTCAAACACAGAAACTGGTTAATCAGCTTATTGCGCTAAATAAGGTTTACACTCCCGATTCATTTGCAGTTCTCACAAAAACAATAGATGCACCGACACTGATTTTATGGGGTAAGCAAGATAAGATTATTAATGTCGAAGTCGCAAGTGAACTAAAACGACTTTTAAAGAATGCCCAACCTCCAGTTATTTTAGAAAATGTTGGTCATATGCCAATTCTGGAAGCTGAGCAGCTGGTTATTCAACAATATGTACCGTTTTTACTGAAAGTAGAAACAAATCAGTCGCCAAAAGCGACTACACCTTAAATAAAACTTCGGACTTGTGAGACCTTATGTCTACCCAACCGCTTATAGAAAAACTCATTGAAGCTCATCTTGATTTTTTAGATGAGGAATTTGCTCAGTCCCATGTTATCCAACAAGAATTTGAGCAATTTTATCATTGGTTGGGTAGTCGGCAACTACAACACCTCTGGACTTTCGAACAAATTCAGCAGCTGATTCAAAAGCAGATTTTAGACACCCCTGCTTCTGATTCCCTGCTTGAACAAATTGCAGAACATATCCGTTTTGCACTGATTCATCCTGCTAATGACAGTACAACAATTGAAGATGTTATTCCTGTTTTAACAATTGATGGAATTGCGCAATACGTTGCAAGTAAAGATCAGCATCGTAAGAAGCTAATTAAAACGATTGTGAATAATCCTGCATTTTCAGCACTTCTAACACAGCTGATTCAACAAACGATGCATGACTATTTAGATGAGTCGATGTCAAAACGGGTGCCAGGTGTAGGTCGTTTTATGAAGATGGGCAAATCGGTTCTAGAAACCGTAACCGATTCAAATCTAGACGACACGATTCATCATTATTTGCAAAAGAATATTTTAAAACTCACTCAAATGAGTGAGCGTGTTTTAAATCAACATTTTGACAATGATAAGCTCTACCATTTTCAGGCAAATATTTGGCATAAAGTTAAAACCATGCCGCTTTCTGTTTTAAAAAATTATGTAGAAGTTCAGGACTTATCAAAAACTGTGGGTTTAGGACATCAGATTTGGGATCACATTCGCCAAACTTCTTATTTGAAACAACAAGTACATGATGGTATTTACACGTGGTATGTTCGAAATCAGGAACATAATTTTGACTTGCTACTTCGTGACCTCAATATTGATGAAAGCTTAATTCAATATGAACTGACTCAGTTACTTGTGCCTGTATTACAGCAATTAGTCACAACTGGTCATTTAAGACGACGTGCTCGTGTTTACCTAGAGAAATTTTATTATTCTGAAAAAGCATTAGATATTTTAAATAACAAAGGCGCTTAAAGCGCCTTTGTTATTACTATGGATTAAAATGAATATTTTAGAGAGGCGTAATAAGCTCGACCTGGCTCATTGTAAGTTTGGCTAATCGAATTACTGTCTCTTAAAATTTGTTTATCAAACAAGTTGCTTACACCAACACGCGTACTAATATTGTCTGAAATTTTATAACCAACATTAATTCCAGCCGTACTATAGCTTTTTACAGTGCTTGGCTTAATCGCAGAATTTGTTCCACCTGAACCAATGCCAGATTCGATTCTATTTTCGGCAAACTGACGCGATTTTTGACGACCATATTGAGTAAATACAAAATTCACATCTAATTGATCTGTAATGTCGTAATCAAAAATTGAGTTAATTGTATAGTTAGGAACTAAAGATAATGGGTTACCCGTTTGCTTATCTTTCGAGTCCATCATATAGGTAAAGTTGTTGGTCCAACGAATATCGCCAAAGTCTAACCCTAAGCTTCCTTCAAAACCTTGAATTAATGCTTTAGGCGTATTTTCCCAACGTAAGATATTCCACTTCGTGTTGGTCACAGCTCCTGTATTTGCATTGGTACTTGAGCCATCTACAGTGCCAACAACATTCGTTCCTGCCACAATCTTATCTTTATAGTCATTACGGAACCACGTTAAGCTCGCGTTGACAATGTCTTTTTGGAACTGAATGCCTAACTCTTTGTTTACCGAAGTTTCTGGTTTTAAATCACCATTACCTTGTAATAAACAACGCGATTCAATATTGGCTGGACAACCATTGCCGTTCGTACTGAGTAAGTACCCTTCGGCATTTTGATACATATTTGGTGCTTTATAAGCTTTTGCTATCCCACCTTTTAACGTGAAATAATCATTGAGTCTTTGAGTAACGTTTAAGCTTGGGCTCCAGTTAGAGCCAGATTTGCTATGGTCGTCAAAACGTAAACCTAATACGGCATCGGTGCTGTCTGTGAGTTTCAAGTTGTCTTCGATATATGCAGAAGCAATCCGTGATTCCATTTTACTGCGATTGCCTTTAGCTAATTGATCGCCATAACCTGAACCGCTGCTGTCCGTACCCTGATTTGTCGAAATATTATCTTTAAATCTGTCTTCAACCCACTCAGTACCGAGTGTTAATACGTGTGGTACATAATATTCAAAAGGAATATTGGCTTCACCATTCAACCGAAGAGTCTCTAAGCGTGAAGTCGCTTTATCATCCAGATTATTAATTTTTCCTTCTGTGCTACCACCCAGACCTTCAGGCAAACGTTTATTATGAGTTTTATCGTATTGAGCAACTAACTTACTTTTACCCCAAGACCAATCACCTTCATGTGTTAAAGCATAGCTATCACGGTACATGGTATTGGTTTCTTTACCAATAAGCTCCGAAAGAATCGCATCAGCTTCAGCATTTGCATTTAACTGAGAATCACCAGAATAAATATTCCCTTGCTTGCTAGATGAGACATCGAGCAAGACTGTTTGTTGGTCTGTTGCTTGCCAAGCTAAACGTCCTGAAATATCTTTATTTTTAACGCCTTCACGCCCAGCTGCCGTACTGCCTATTGATTTATTAATATCGACATCGTCAGCTTCTGTTTTATTGTAATTACCATATAAACGATATGACAAAACATCTTTAATCAGTGGCCCACTTAAATTAAAGCCAACTCGATTTGATGAACCTTCTTTAGAGTCTTCAGGTTGTGAAGTATAGAGTTCTACCGAACCATGGGTTTCATTCGTCACTTTTTTAGTAATGATGTTGACTACACCACCTGCTGCACCCGAACCATATCGAGCTGCCGCTGGTCCGCGTAAAACTTCAATCGATTCGATTGCTTCCGCTGGAACCCAGTTTGAATCACCGCGTGTATCACGTTCCCCTTTCCAGCCATAGCGAACTGAATTACGAGAGTTAACAGGTTTTCCATCCACTAAAATGAGCGTATTTTCAGGACCCATTCCACGAATGTCGATTTGTCTATTATTACCACGCTGCCCTGTTGCACTGTTTCCAGTTAAATTTACACCAGGCATACGGCGTACATAATCTGAAATATCATTACGAACTGGAAGTTTTTCTAAATCTTCTTGGGTGATCACTGATACACCGAGCGATTGCTTTACTTGCTCTTCAGCTGTTACAAAAATTGTTTCCAATTTCACAGGTTCAGCAGGCTTTTCTAATGCTGGTTCAGCTTGTTCTTGCTCATTTTTTGCAGCATAAGCCATAGACATCATACTTGCCAGTACTGAAACAGAAAGCACTGACTGGATAATACGCTTCGACATAAGTATTCCCAATATATTGATTTATTAAACATCTCTCATTTTAAGTTCCGCATTGTAACAAATCTAAATAAAATTACAAATGATATTGATAATAATTATCATTATTTATATTGAATAATAAAAAAACCTCATTTCGAGGCTTTTTTATTTCACTTTTCAAATAATTTAATTATTTGAAATAAGCACCTTCAGCTTGTGTATGGTCAGTTTGGTCAACCACACGTTGAAGCTCTGGAATATGCTCTCTTAACGTCGTTTCTACACCTTGTTTCAAGGTAACGTCAATTGCAGAACATCCTTGGCAACCACCACCAAATTTCAATACAGCAGTTAAACCATGTTCTGGATTATCTTGTACTTCTACCAAGCTACAATTCCCGCCATGGCCTGCAAGACCTGGGTTAATTTCTGCTTGAAGAATGTAAGTAATACGCTCTTCAATTGATGCATCTGGACCAACACGTGGAACTTTAGAGTTTGGCGCGCGGAAAGTTAACTGCCCACCAAAACGGTCCTTATTGTAATCAA
Organism: Acinetobacter sp. V91_7; assembly: GCF_031799075.1. NCBI lineage: Bacteria > Pseudomonadati > Pseudomonadota > Gammaproteobacteria > Moraxellales > Moraxellaceae > Acinetobacter > Acinetobacter sp. V91_7. The sequence continues at coordinate 137,713 of NZ_JAVQNT010000045.1, read as the reverse complement.
TTACGGCATCTAAAAGATAAGGAATAGATGGCGCGTCAATATATGCAGGGAAATCTGGATAGTCCTGTTTATAATCCGTTGGGATTACTTCTTCTGGTGCACTATATGCCATACAGCATTCTGCACGTGGCGTACCCGGATGTTCAACAAAAACTCGAACGCCAATTCCCGGAGTATTTTGCTTCGTCAATAAATCGTGCAAATACTCTTGTGCAGATGGTGTAATCAAAAGGTTTGGAATTTCTTCTGCAACAGCAGTGTTGGTGTTCTCAGTCGACATAACAATATTCCTCAAGCTGATGCCTTTATATTAACCGAAGATGAGGTAGATTTAAAAAAAATCAACTAAATTTGTCGGATTTATACACAACAGGGTTTCAACTGAAGTTTTTAATGGCATTATTGGGCTCAATATTGATCATTTTTTAAATATTTCTTATGTTGCATCTGCCGTTTAACCATACCATTACCCTTATTATTATTACGGTCATTGTTTCTTTACTTGCGTTTAGCAATCAAAACGTGATGAATCGTTTGATTTTTTGGCCACCTGCAATGCAACGTGGGCAATTTGATCGTTTCATTACTCATGGCTTTATCCATGCAGATGGTACACATCTACTTTTCAACATGATTACCCTGTTCTTCTTTGGCAGCATTATTGAAAGTTTTTATCGCCAATATTTTTATGACATGGGTTTTGTTCTGTTCTATTTAGGCGGTTTAATCTTTGCGATTTTACCGAGCTATTTACAACATAGAAATGATACAAACTGGGCTAGCCTCGGCGCCTCTGGTGCGGTTTCAGCTGTTTTATTTGCTTATATTCTATTTCAACCATGGAAGCTGATTTTTGTATTCTTCATTCCGGTACCAGCCATTATTTTTGCTGTTTTATATGTAGCGTACAGCATTTGGGCTGGTAAACGTGGTAATAGCCATATCAACCATAGTGCGCATTTGTGGGGTGCAGCTTACGGGGTCCTTGTAACCATTTTGATCGAACCTAAAGTGATTCCACATTTCTTAGATCAACTGACTCGTATTCCGTTCTAAGTCAGGCACTCAAAAAAGCCCGTAATGGGCTTTTCTTTTTTTCTCATTTATTTATCAACATAAATTCTCAGTCTTTTTTCTGATTTTCTTTGATCTTTTCCTTGTTTTGATTGCAAAAACCATCTGATTAAACTCATGCCAAATCTTTTAATAATTCAGATGATACAATGAAGTACAAAGCAATTTTATCTAGCCTTTCCATTGCTTTATTTAGCTTATCTTTGGCTGGATGTAATGACAACGATAATCAAGAAAATGTAGCAACCACACCTAAGCAGCCGAATATCTTATTTATTATGGCGGATGACTTAGGCTATTCAGATCTAGGGGCCTTCGGTGGTGAAATTCGTACACCCAATATTGATAGCCTAGCTCAGGAAGGTCGCCTTTTAACTGACTATCACACCGCCCCGACCTGTTCCCCAACACGCTCTCAACTGATTTCAGGTACTGATCACCATTTAGCTGGTATTGGTGCAATGGCTGAACTCACGCCAGAACATTTAAAGGGCCAGCCTGGCTACGAGGGCTATTTGAATGAGCGTTCGCTATCCATTGCACAAGTGCTGAAAGATAATGGCTATCGTACTTATATCAGCGGTAAATGGCATTTAGGGCTAACCCCTGAAACGAATGCCCATGCAAAAGGTTTTGACCATTCATTTACCTTATTACAAGGTCTCGATCATCACTTTAAGCAAGCGCCAAGTGCATTTAAGCGAAATTCGACCTATACGGAAGATGGGCAAATTATTCCTGTTTCAGCATTGCCTGATGACTTTTTCTCGACAAATTATTTTACCGATAAATTACTGAGCTATTTAGACTCAGGTAAAAATAGCGGCAAACCGTTCTTTGCTTATGCTGCCTATACAGCACCTCATTGGCCAATTCAGGCACCTGCGGAATACCGTGAAAAATATCGCGGAGTTTACGATGTTGGTTACGATGCAATTCGTAATGCGCGTATCGCACGCCAAAAACAGCTTGGCATTATTCCGGCAAAATTTGAAGCAGCCGAACCGATTGCAACTCAAAATGCTCCACAAAAATATGGAAAATGGAATGAATTAACTGCTGAACAAAAAGCACTAGAAGCCCGTAAAATGGAAATCTATGCAGGCATGGTAGAAAACCTCGATGCCAATGTGGGCCGAATTATTCAATACCTCAAACAAAATAATCTTTATGACAATACCTTAATTTTCTTTGTTTCCGACAATGGTGCAGAAGGTTTTGTACGTGGAGGATACGGCAGTGAATCTGGCTTTGATAACTCTGTAGCAAATGTGGGCACACCGACTTCGTATCACTATATTGGACCACGTTGGGCTGAGGTCAGCGCGGCGCCATTTCATTTATGGAAAGATACCGCTGGTGAAGGTGCAACTACTGCCCCAGCAATCGTGAAATTACCAAATCAGAAAAAAGCAGAAGAAACGAATGATAGCTTTGCATCCGTACTCGATGTTTTCCCAACTTTACTAGAATATGCTCATATTCCAGTACCTCAAGGCCAATACAATGGTCGTACCATTAACACGCCATCAGGGATTTCATGGAAACCTTTACTTGAAAATAAAACAACTACGATTCGCCCCGAAAATTTTAGTTTTGCTGATGAGTTACATGGCAGTAAATATGCAAAACAAGGCGAGTGGAAAATTGCACTTCAAGGGCGATCTGAATTAGGTACAGGAACTTGGGAGCTATACAACATTAAAGCAGATCGAGGGGAAAGACAGAACGTTGCTCAGCTTTACCCTGCTAAAGTGCAAGAACTCTTATCGGTCTATCAAAAATATACTGAAAAAAATGGTGTGCAGGAATATAACGCCAAATGAGATTGAAACCATTTTTAGTTACGACCATCAGCCTGTCTTTTATGGCAGGCTGTAGTCAATCTTCACAAGTTTCTGAACCCGCACCATCGTCTCAGCAGCAAACCTCGTTAGCTGACTTGGGTTCTATTGAGAAATGTAAAAACTACACTGGACTACCTCAAGGTTGGCTAAAACAACCCACAGCTGGAATGGTTTTAATTCCTAATGGGCATTTTAATTTTGGTTCTGAAAAAGCCTATCCTGATGAACTTAATTTTGGAAAAAAGCAAAGGGAAGTTAAAGGATTCTGGATTGATCAGACAGAAGTCAGCGTTGCTCAGTTTGCTAGTTTCGTAAAAGCAACGGGTTATATCACCGATGCCGAAAAACAAAATCAGGCTGCTGTTTTTTCACCAGCCCCTCAACACCCACAGCAATGGTGGCAACTAAAATCGGGCTATATATGGAAAACTCCAAATGGTAGTAAAGGTGCTACTCCCCATCCTAACGAACCTGTGCGATATGTGAGTAAAAACGATGCTGAACATTATGCGGTCTGGCTAGGACGTGATTTACCAACAGAATTAGAGTGGGAATATGCAGCTAAAGCAAATTCAAAAACTGATACACCATTACATCAGGCCCCTACCGATGAACACCAACATCCACAAGCAAATTACTGGCAAGGTGAATTCCCTTTTCAAAACCTAAATCAAGATCACTTTAAAGATGTTGCGCCCGTTGGATGTTTTGCAGCAAATCATTTCAAACTATTTGATATGATCGGAAATGTATGGGAATGGACATCATCTCCATATCAAGGTGCTCATGACCAGCATATGGGAAATTATTCTGATTTAAGACAACAACAAATCACCAGTACACAATATGTAATTAAAGGCGGATCTTTTCTTTGCGCACAAAATTATTGTTCACGTTATCGTAGCAGTAGCCGCTATCCACAAGACTTTGATTTAGCAGCAACCCATGTGGGCTTCCGAACGATTTTACGGTCTGATTAGTTTCTTCAAGTCAGAATTATTAAATATATTCTTAACCAAAAGTAGATCGAAAAATAACCAAAATATTTCTATAGTAAAATGGAGAATGATAAAAAAGTGAGAACAAGATGAAAACATTACTTCTCTGTGCAGCAGCAATTTTCACAATGTCATTATCAGCCTGTGCAGTTCATACACCTGAAGGTAGTATTGTGATTGATCCAGATTCACCTTATCACAACCATCCAGGAGACTTTTGCCCACCAGGACAAGCCAAAAAAGGACGTTGTTAGAGACAGCTTCTTTTAAAGTAATTTTAAAGTAATTTTGAAGTTACTTTAAACAAATAAGGTTCAATCAAGTGATAAAGTGAGTACAAAAATGGAGGGTTCCAACCCAAAAATAGATGGGGTGAAACTAGAAAATTATGGTGTAAAAAAATCACCATATCCCCAAGATTTTTAAAAGACAATCTTATGTTGTCTTCTATCTAGTTTCACCCCAATTCTTTCTTATTCAGTCTGACTTTTCTTATCTTTTAATAAAAAAGTCTAGTTTTTAATCATTTCTGTATCTGTATTATTGATACATTTTGAACATTTTACCTTCAGGCTAAAACTGATGTATTTGCTTAATACAAAATAATCATTTATGTAACGTAAGTCTATAAAAATGTTCTAAAATTGTGAAAAAAATTAAGGCCAAAATGAGATGAATTTATCATAATAATTCCCTCTTCCATGTTTCATCACATAAATAATCAATATTATTTTGTCAGTTATTGCCACTCGTTTCCTTTCATTGGCATAGATAATGTATACATCTGTATATTAACCCAGTCGTATAACGAGATATTTTATGTCCAGCACAAGTCAAGTCGAAGGTCTACAATTTCCAGTACACGCCTCAACAAAAAAACAAAGCACATCTCTTACTGGCCAAGAAATTTTGTCAGAGGCTTTATCTGTTGTAGATAATAAAACCGCACAACAAGTGTTGAATGAAAAAAACTGGCGAAAAAATTACCCAATATATTTTAAAGCACTTGTTAAACAAGGAATTTCTAATAGTAACCACCCCATTACTATTGCGAAGCAAGGTTTGCATAAAGCTCACCATATTTTTGACTATTATCGTGATAGTAAACACTACCTTTTAAAAGATGCAGTTAATATTGCTTCATCTACGCCACTTCATACAGTAAAACTTAAAGGTGAAAGTGATGCAGCACCTGAATGGTATGTTCCTTACAAAGGACAAAAACTAAGCGGGCAAAGCTTACTGGACCAGATTCAACGTTGGGAAGAGGCTGGTATTATTGAACCAAGTCATGCAAAAGCTTTACGTGAAGCTATTGCTCACCCAGAATGGTTTGATTTATCTGACCGTACCATGGTGCTGTTTGGTGCAGCTTCAGAAGCAGGACCTCTACCTTGGTTAGCCAAATGGAAAGCGAATATTGTTGCTGTCGACTTACCAAATCCACGTGTCTGGGGCAAAATTTTAAATACGATTCAACAAGGAAACGCAACCCTCATTGCGCCTAGTGTTGAACAAATTGATTCTTCAGCAAAAGTTTCTGAATTAAAGGATAAATTGGGTGCAAATTTATTGACTCAATTACCAGAAATTGCACAGTGGTTAGTTCAGTTTCCACAAAAGTTAGATTTGGCTGCAATAGCTTATTTAGATGGCGAAAAGCATGTTCGTGTTTCCATGGCAATGGACAGCATCATGCAATTTGTGAGCGAGCATAAGTCTGATACGAGCCTTATGTTTATGTGTACGCCAACCGATGTTTATGCAGTTCCTAAAGAAGTCGCTAAAGCTGCTCAACAAAAGTTTAAATCACGCACAAAAATACAAAAAATGGCAGTGAAAGGTGTTTCCGCTCTTTCGCTCAATCGTTTTTTTCAAGCGCCATATCAAGACTTAATTGCTTGTGAAAATGGAAAAACTTATGGCATTGCCGACTGTCTAGTTGTTGAGCAAGGGCCAAATTACGCCTTGGCAAAACGCATTCAACAATGGCGCGCTATTTTGGCCCGCCATCAAGGACAACACGTCAGCATTAATATTGCACCATCAACAACGACTCATTCTGTGACTAAAAATCCATTGTTGAAAGCAGCTTTTAATGGTGCAGAGCTTTTTGATGTAGAAGCATTTAGCCCTGAAACTACCAATGCAATTATGGCTGCAATCTGGATTCATGACTTAAGAAATGAGTCTTCTGTAGCAAATCCTGAAACTGAGCTGGACCATCCGCTTGAGCTTATGATGGAAGGTGCCAACCACGGCGGATTGTGGCGTGTTGCTTATTTAGCACGAACTGCCCTGCCTTTTGCTGCAATCTATGGCTTTGCAACCGAAAAACTACCTTTTGGAAAATCATCTAAAAAATAATTTGATTGAAGCCCAATTCTAGAATTGAGCTTTTTTCTGTATTTATCTATTTACTTTGAAAGTGTGATAGATATTTTTGCATTTCATCAGGCGGCACCATACCGCCTCCTGTCGCCCATATCACATGGGTTGCCTGCTGTAATTGCTCAGCTGATAATTGATGTAAAGCCAAATAATCAGGACTCGTCTGGACATAATATGGCCCCATCAGGCCTGCCACCGCAGAAGGCTCAAGCTGAATATTTTCGGTTTGATTTAAAAGCGCAATGAGCTCATACAAACGCTCATCATCAATAGTGTAATAGCCATCAATTAACTGCTGCATAGCACGTCCCACAAAACCTGAAGCACGGCCTACTGCGAGCCCATCTGCGGTAGTTACATTATCGAGGCCAATATCATTCACTGAAAGCTGATCATGCAAACCTGTGTGGACACCCAGTAACATACATGGCGAATGGGTGGGTTCTGCAAAGATACAATGTACATGCTCACCAAAAGCCAGTTTCAAGCCAAAACTTACCCCACCAGGGCCACCGCCAACGCCACACGGCAAATAAACAAATAATGGGTGTTCAGCATCGACTTTAATTTGTTTTTGCTCAAATTGCTGTTTTAAGCGTATTCCTGCAACTGCATAACCTAAAAACAATGTTGTTGAGTTTTCATCATCAATAAAAAAACAATACGGATCTTGTTCTGCTGCTTTTCTTCCCTCTTCAACAGCTACTCCATAGTCACTGGCATATTCCACAACATTAACGCCCAATGAACGCAGTTTGTCTTTTTTCCACTGTCTCGCATCGGCAGACATATGAACAGTGACTCTAAAACCCAGTTTGGCGCTCATGATGCCAATCGAAAGCCCTAAATTTCCTGTTGAGCCTACTGCAATTTGATACTTAGAAAAAAACGTTCGAAATGAATCTTGATCTAACTTACTGTAATCGTCTTCTAATTTGAGAAGTCCAGCCTCAATTGCCAACTTTTCGGCGTGAGCCAAGACTTCATAAATACCACCACGCGCTTTAATTGAACCAGAAATAGGTAAATGGCTATTTTTTTTCAGCCAGAATGCTCCCCTCAGCTGCACTTGTTCTGTTGAAGAAAGTGCTTGTTGCATATAGGCAATTTCAACGATCTCTGATTCAATTTTTCCATGTTGCGCTTGAGTTTCAGGAAACGCTTTTGCCAAATAAGGTGCGAAACGCTCTAATCGGGCTTCTGCTTCACTTACGTCTTCGGCTGTTAATCCAACTTTTTCTAAAGCTTCTTTTAAAGGATAGTAATGAGGTGTAAACCAAAATGTTTCTTGATAGGCTTGCAGTGTCTCAATAAGTGGAAATTGTTGTTTTAGCTGATCTATTTGAACCGCATCCATAATCTATCCCGATATAAAAGTTTTAAGCCTAGCCTCTGAAGTTACTTGAGGCTTTATAAGAACTCGTTAATTTATAATTGAATGTACATGAAAATAGACTGAACGTTAAAAAGAAACAAATAAAAAAGCCACTGTGAACAGTGGCTTTAATTTTTTAAATACTTTTATACAAACTGTAAAAATAACCAGTACAAACCGCCTGACAAACAGATTGTTGCAGGGAGGGTAAATACCCATGCAGATAAAATCGTTTTAACTGTATTGAAGTTTAAGCCTGATCTATTCGCTACCATGGTACCTGCAACAGCACTGTTTAAAACGTGTGTTGTTGAAACAGGCATACCTAAACCATCGGCAGCTGCAATTGTACTCATTGCGACAAGCTCAGCAGACATGCCCTGACCATAAGTCATGTGATGTTTACCAATACGTTCACCTACAGTCACTACAATACGTTTCCAGCCGACCATGGTGCCTAAGCCAAGTGCCAAAGCAACTGCTACTTTCACCCAAGTTGGAATGTATTGTAAGAATGAATCTAAGCTACTACGGTATTCTTTCACGAGTTTTTCTTGTGACTGATCCATTTTTGGTAAAGCATCTGCTTTATCCAAACGCTTAAACGTCGTTGTACTTAAATACATGTCATTACGAATTTCACTGATTGCAGCTTCTGGAATGTCTTTTAAGTTGCTATAGCTAGAAACTCGCGCACCCAAATGATCAGTCATGCTTGCCAATGCAGGCACTACTTCCGGAGTTTGCTGTTTAGTCTGAATATATTTAGTCAAAATAACACGTGCTTTTTCATCGGTTAATTCTGGCTGATTTTGATTCAAAAGTACGGCAGTTTGAGAAGAAAGCTGATGGAATGATTGAACTTGTTGTGTATCAAGGTTTTTATTCAATGAATAAGCCAAAGGCACCAGACCAACCAAAATCAGCATGATTAAACCCATACCTTTTTGACCATCATTAGAACCATGTGCAAAACTTACACCTGTACAGGTAAAGATTAAAATTGCACGAATGATTGCTGGTGGTGGTTTATTACCTTCTGGTGGTTGGAATAATTCTAATTGGCGTTTAAAAATAGTTTTAACCAACAAGAATACAATCGCTGCAAAAGCAAAACCAATTAAAGGTGAAAATAATAAGGCCTTACCGACTTTAATCACCTGATCCATATCAACACCACTGGTAGTTACGCCAGTCGATGCACTCAACAGATGGTTCATAATGCCCACACCCAAGATTGAACCAATCAAAGTATGAGAGCTAGAAGCAGGAATACCCAAGAACCAAGTACCTAAGTTCCAGAGAATCGCAGCAATAAGAAGCGCAAAAACCATTGCGAAACCTGCACCGCTACCCATGTTCATAATCAATTCAACAGGCAACAATGCAATAATGCCGTAAGCGACTGCGCCGCTTGCAACCATTACCCCAAGAAAATTACAAAAACCTGCCCACATGACTGCAACTGGTGCAGGTAAAGCATTGGTGTAAATCACTGTCGCTACTGCATTTGCAGTATCATGGAAGCCATTTACAAACTCAAAGCCTAAAGCAATCAAGAGTGCGGTAGATAAGAGAATAACCGAATAAAGACTCAAAGGCGGTACATGCGCTAAATCAGCACTCACCTGAAATCCAATATAAATAAGTGTTGCAACAATAATTGTCAGAAACACCGGCATAAAGAACTTAGGTGTCGGGACATGTACATTCGTCGATTTGACTTGCAGGTTTGCCGCAAGTTTTGAATCCGAAACAGGGGGTAGATTAGAATTCATGCAGACGGTAAGAGGATAGAAAAATCCTCTGTATTCTTAAGTTAAATTATGACAATTATATGACAAAGCGGCGCCTGATGAAGTCAATTTTTCATATTTTGACCTCATTTGATGCACCTTTCCTCGATCCATTTTATTTTTTTATTAAAATACAATAATTTAAATCAATTTATATCTTCCTTATTTATGACTATTTTTAAAGCAAAAATAGCTAAAAAATTACCTGTATGACGCTTTTTTAAACAGCCTAATTGTCATAAAACAGAATATTGGAGATGAAATATTTCAGTATCATGATCATTTTATGAATATTTGATGAAAAAATACCCACTTTTTGTTCGAAAACACTTTTTTTTACGACTAATTTACGGTGAATGGTGGGTCGTCATAGATCATCAATTGTGCTGCTATTCTGTTACAATAGCGCCGCATTTTTAAATTCATATAAAAGATCGGGGTTTTCTATGTCTACGCTTGCCACCCTAAAAGCGCTTCTTGCTAAACGCATTCTGATTATTGATGGTGCAATGGGAACGATGATCCAGCGCCATAAATTGGAAGAAGCCGACTACCGTGGTGAGCGTTTTGCCGATTGGGCACATGACTTAAAAGGTAATAATGACCTTTTAGTTTTGACACAACCAGAAATCATTCAAGGCATTCATGAAGCTTATCTTGATGCAGGCGCAGACATTATTGAAACCAACAGCTTTAACGGCACACGTGTTTCAATGTCTGATTACCACATGGAAGACCTTGTTCCCGAAATTAACCGTGAAGCAGCGCGTTTAGCCAAAGCAGCTTGTGAAAAGTATTCGACTCCAGATAAACCGCGTTTTGTAGCGGGTGTACTCGGCCCAACATCGCGTACCTGTTCAATTTCACCAAATGTAAATGATCCTGCCTTTCGTAACATTACCTTTGATGCGCTAAAAGAAAACTATATTGAGGCCACTCATGCGCTGATTGAAGGTGGTGCAGATATCATTCTGATTGAAACCGTTTTTGATACATTAAACTGTAAAGCTGCAATTTTTGCGGTGAAAGAAGTCTTTAAGCAAATTGGTCATGAATTACCACTCATGATTTCAGGGACCATTACCGATGCATCGGGTCGTACCTTAACAGGTCAGACTGCCGAAGCGTTCTGGAACTCTGTACGCCATGGTGATTTGCTTTCAATTGGTTTTAACTGCGCCCTTGGTGCAGATGCTATGCGTCCTCACGTTAAAACCGTGTCTGATGTTGCTGATACATTCATTTCTGCCCATCCAAATGCTGGCTTACCAAACGCTTTTGGTGAATATGATGAAACACCAGAACAAACTGCTGCCTTCTTAAAAGAATTTGCAGAAAGTGGTTTGATCAATATTACCGGGGGTTGCTGTGGTACAACACCAGACCATATTCGTGCTATTGCCAATGCTGTAAAAGACATTGCACCCCGTCAAATTCCTGAAACTAAACCTGCTTGTCGTTTGAGTGGTTTAGAACCATTTAATATTTATGATGACTCATTGTTCGTTAACGTAGGCGAACGTACCAACGTTACCGGTTCAAAAAAATTCTTACGTCTTATTCGTGAAGAAAATTTTGCCGAAGCTTTAGAGGTTGCACAGCAGCAAGTAGAAGCTGGTGCCCAGATTATTGACATCAACATGGATGAAGGGATGCTCGATTCGCAAAATGCGATGGTACATTTCTTAAACCTTGTGGCATCTGAGCCAGATATTTCACGTGTACCTATCATGATTGACTCATCAAAATGGGAAATCATTGAAGCAGGCTTAAAATGTGTACAAGGTAAACCTGTTGTTAACTCGATTTCCTTAAAAGAAGGTTATGACGAGTTTGTCGAAAAAGCTCGCCTCTGTCGTCAATATGGTGCCGCGATTATTGTGATGGCCTTTGATGAAACAGGTCAGGCAGATACTGCTGCACGCAAGCGTGAAATCTGTAAACGTTCTTATGATGTTTTGGTTAATGATGTGGGCTTCCCTGCTGAAGATATTATTTTTGACCCAAACGTGTTTGCAGTGGCAACAGGGATTGAAGAACACAATAACTATGGCGTCGATTTTATTGAAGCCACAGGTTGGATTAAACAGAACTTACCTCATGCCATGATTTCTGGTGGTGTATCGAACGTTTCATTCTCGTTCCGTGGAAATGAGCCTGTTCGTGAAGCCATTCACTCTGTGTTCTTGTACCATGCTATTAAACAAGGCATGACCATGGGGATTGTAAATGCCGGCCAAATGGCAATTTATGATGATATTCCTAAAGAACTCAAAGATGCAGTTGAAGATGTTGTTTTAAACCAAAACCAAGGTGAATCTGGTCAGCTTGCGACCGAAAAACTACTTGAAGTAGCTGAAAAGTTTCGTGGTCATAGTGGTGCTCAGCGCGAAGCAGAAAACCTTGAATGGCGTAACGAGCCAGTAGAAAAACGTCTTGAATATGCGTTGGTTAAAGGTATTACCACATACATTGACGAAGATACCGAAGAAGCTCGCCTAAAAGCTAAACGTCCATTAGATGTGATTGAAGGCGCTTTGATGGACGGTATGAACGTGGTTGGTGACTTGTTCGGTTCAGGCAAAATGTTCTTACCACAGGTTGTGAAATCTGCACGTGTCATGAAGCAAGCTGTGGCTTGGCTCAACCCGTACATTGAAGCTGAAAAAACAGGTAGCCAATCTAAAGGTAAAGTCCTGATGGCAACTGTTAAGGGCGACGTACACGATATTGGTAAAAATATTGTGGGTGTTGTACTCGGCTGTAATGGTTACGACATTGTTGACCTTGGTGTGATGGTACCTTGCGAGAAAATCTTGCAAACTGCGATTGATGAAAAATGTGACATCATCGGTTTGTCAGGTCTGATTACTCCATCTTTAGATGAAATGGTGTTTGTTGCGAAAGAAATGCAACGTAAAGGATTTAATATTCCTTTATTGATCGGTGGTGCGACGACATCGAAAGCACACACAGCAGTAAAAATTGACCCTCAGTACCATAACGATGCGGTGATTTATGTTGCCGATGCCTCACGCGCTGTGGGCGTTGCAACTACCCTGCTTTCAAAAGAAATGCGTGGAAAATTCATTGAAGAGCACCGTGCTGAATATGCCAAAATTCGTGAGCGCTTAGCCAACAAACAACCAAAAGCTGCAAAACTGACTTATGCAGAGTCTGTTAAAAACGGTTTTAAAATTGATGAAAGCTACGTTCCAGCAAAACCAAATCTTTTGGGAACTCAAGTTTTAACAAACTACCCGCTTGAAACATTGGTTGAATATTTTGACTGGACACCATTCTTCATTTCTTGGAGCTTGGCAGGTAAGTTCCCGAAAATTTTACAAGATGAAGTGGTTGGTGAAGCTGCAACAGATTTGTACAACCAAGCTCAAGCAATGTTGAAAGATATTATCGACAACAACCTTTTTGATGCACGTGCTGTATTTGGTATGTTCCCTGCGCAGCGCACTGACGCCGATACCGTCAGCGTATTTGATGAAGCGGGTCAAAATGTTACGCATACATTTGAACATTTACGTCAGCAATCTGACAAAGTCACAGGTAAACCAAACTTGTCTTTAGCAGATTACATTCGTACTGACCGTGAGCAACAGGACTACTTAGGTGGATTCACTGTATCAATTTTTGGTGCAGAAGAATTGGCAAATGAATACAAAGCCAAAGGTGATGACTACTCTGCAATTTTAGTTCAGTCATTGGCTGACCGTTTTGCTGAAGCCTTTGCAGAACACTTACATGAACGCATTCGTAAAGAGTTCTGGGGTTATAAAGCAGATGAAACACTGACCAATGAAGAACTCATTAAAGAGAAATATGTCGGTATTCGCCCTGCGCCGGGTTACCCAGCGTGTCCAGAGCACTCTGAAAAAGCGGTGTTGTTTGACTGGTTAGGTTCTACAGACAAAATCGGCACCAAACTGACTGAGCACTTTGCAATGATGCCGCCATCTTCGGTAAGTGGTTTCTATTATTCGCACCCTCAAAGTGAATACTTTAACGTGGGCAAAATCTCTCAAGACCAACTTGAAGATTATGCAAAACGTAAAGGTTGGACACTTGATGAGGCGAAACGTTGGTTAGGACCGAATTTAGATGATTCGATTGCTTAAGTTCGTATAAATAATCTAAAGGGTTATTCTATTTAAATAAAATAACTCTGATTAAAAATAGGGCGTGAAGGAAATTCCATCACGCCCTTTTCAATTTGGAAATTTAATATTTCTACTTCAAATGTGACTTAATCTTCTCTTTAACTGCTTCAGTTGAAATACCATAGCGATCATGCAAAGTTGGTAATGCCCCCGCATCTAAAAATGCATCTGGTAAACCAATCATATCGAAGCGTGGATGTTGACCATTTCTTAAAAGTAAGGACCCGACTGCTTCCCCTAAACCACCAATGACTGAATGATTTTCGGCAGTTAAAACAGGTCGGCCACCTTTTGCAACTTCATCCAAAATAGTTTGTTCATCTAAAGGCTTAATAGTAGGCACATGCAGCACTGAAACCTCAATGCCCTCGTTTTCAAGCTCTTCGGCTGCCTCAAGCGCACGCATAGTCAATAGACCAGTCGAAATAATGAGTAAGTCTTTACCCGGTTTAATCACCTGCGCCTTACCCAATTTAAACTGGTAATTGTATTTATCGAGCACTAATGGAACCTGTCCACGCAATAAACGCATATATACAGGACCGTTATGTGCGGCAATTTGTGGAATCGCCTGTTCGATTTCCAAGGCATCACACGGATCAATGACCATCAGGTTCGGCATTGCACGGAAAATTGCAATATCGTCAGTCGCCTGATGACTTGGGCCATAACCCGTGGTTAAACCCGGAAGCGCAGCAACGATTTTGACATTGAGGTTATCTTCTGCAATCGCCATACAAATAAAGTCATAGGCACGGCGTGATGCAAACACAGCATAGGTCGTGGCAAAAGGAACGAATCCTTCACGAGCAAGTCCTGCTGCTGCGCTCATCAAAAGTTGTTCTGCCATGCCCATTTGGAAAAACTTGTCTGGATTTTCTTTAGCAAAGATATGCAGGTCTGTATATTTTGATAAATCGGCTGACAACCCCACAATATCATCACGCTCTTTTGCCAAGGCATTGAGTGCGTGACCAAATGGCGCTGGTTTGGTCGGTTGACCCTCGGCAGCAATAGAAGCAATCATTGCCGAAGTGGTTAGTTTTTTCTTAGGAGGATTGGCTAACTGGCTCATGGTGTATTCCTTACTGTCCGTAGTGGGTCAAAATGTTTAAAGCGTCATCCCATTCATGTTCATCAACACGAATGAAGTGTGTTTTTTCGCGGCTTTCCAAGAAAGACACGCCTTTGCCCATTTTGGTGTCACAAATAATGACTCGCGGACATGCTCCCTCATGGTTTCGTGCTTGATCGAATGCCTCAAGTAAAGCTTCCATATCGTTGCCATCTACGCGTTGGGTGTACCAACCAAATGACTGCCAACGGTCTACAATGGGTTCAAAAGCCAAAATTTCGCTTGAATGCCCATCTGCCTGTTGGTTATTTACATCAATAATGGCAATCAGGTTATCTAGTTTCCAATGAGAAGCAGACATCACCGCTTCCCATGTTGAGCCTTCATTTAACTCGCCATCAGACAGTAAGTTATAAACAAAAGCATCCGACTTTTTCTGTTTCAGTCCTAGACATGCGCCGACTGCAATTCCCAAACCATGACCTAATGAACCACCTGTAATTTCCATGCCCGGTGTGTATGAAGCCATGCCTGACATCGGTAAACGACTATCATCAGCCCCATAGGTTTCAAGTTCTTCAAGCGGAATAATGTTTGCTTCAATTAAGGCTGCATAAAGTGCAATTGCATAGTGCCCAATAGAGAGATAAAAACGGTCACGGCCTTCCCACTCTGGGTTTTCTGGCTGATATTTCATGGCATGGAAATAAGATACTGCCAGTAGATCTGCGGCACCTAATGCTTGTCCAACATAGCCTTGACCTTGTACTTGCCCCATACGTAAAGCATGTTGGCGAATGTGGTAGGCACGTTGTTGCAACTCAGCAATTTGACCTGATTTATCAACATTTAACATTGTCATTTACTATTCCTTATTAACGATTGACCAGTTTTGCCGGAACGCGCAGAACCAAACTGGCACCGAAAATTAATACTGCTGTGATTAAGAACATGCCGATTGCATTTGAACCTGTGTTGGTGGTGACCCAACCAATTAAATAAGGTGAGCAGAATCCAGCAAGGTTGGCAAAGCTATTGACTGCTGCAATACCTGCCGCTGCCGAAACACCACCCAAAAAGTTGGTTGGTAACATCCAGAATAAAGAAGATGCAGTGAGCACACCTGAGGCTGCAATGCAGAGGAAAATTAAAGAAAGTGTCAGATTTGAAGCGAGCAAAGTCGCAAGTGTAAGTGCGATCGCACCCGCACACATAGGGATAATTAAGTGCCAACGGCGTTCTTGGAAATGGTCACCACTACGCCCTGCCAAAAGCATAACCACAATGGCGCACATATAAGGAAGACTCGTAAGTAGCCCAATATGCCAGTTATCACTGATGCCTGAATTACGAATGAGAGTGGGTAGCCAAAAGGTAATGGCGTATTGGCCCATCACCACACAGAAGTAAATGCCTGCAAGTAACCATAAACGTTTATCGGCGACAAACTCTTTAACGCTCCCGTGGCCTTCTTTGTGTTGGTTATCTTGAGCAAGTTCTTGCTTAACTAAGTTTTTCTCGTCTTGAGTTAGCCAGTTCGCGTCTTGAACGGAATCTTTTAAAACAGCGAGTACGAGCAAACCGACAACAACTGTAGGAATGGCTTCAATTAAAAACATCCACTGCCAGCCAAACCAGCCATGCACACCGCTCATTCGATCCATGATTAGACCCGAAAGTGGCCCACCAATCATTCCCGAGATTGGAATCGCGATAAACCAAAGTACAGTCATGCGTGCACGACGATAAGATGGGAACCAGTAAGTGAGGTAAAGCAATAAGCCTGGGGCCAAACCCGCTTCGGCAACACCCAGTAAAAAACGTAAGGTGTAAAATTGCCATTCGGTTTGAACAAAGGCAAAACAGCCTGACAAAATGCCCCATGTAATCATGATGCGGGCAATCCAACGTCTTGCGCCTACTTTGTGGAGTACGATGTTACTTGGCACTTCACAAAGGAAATAACCAATAAAGAAAATCCCTGCGCCTAGCCCATATACAGCTTCACTAAACTGTAAATCGCTCATCATCTGGAGCTTGGCAAAACCCACATTTACTCGATCTAAATAGGCACAAAAATAACAAAGCATTAAAAATGGCATAAGCCGAAATGCAATTTTTCGATACGCCGATTTACGAACTGCCGTATCTACTTCAGATGAAAATACTGTATCCATCATGCGAATCCCTTTACATTTGGCCACAGTATCCTCTTGTGACCATCATTCTATTTTTAGTTTTTAAATGGCAAGCTTTAATGAATCAGCATGCCACCATTTACATCGAGTGTTACACCAGTTAGGTAAGCTGACAGATCGCTTGCTAAAAATAATGCTGCATTTGCAACATCTTGTGCTTTACCTAAACGGCCAAGTGGAATACCTGCAAGAATGTCATGACGACGGTCATCATTCATTAAACCACCCGTAATATCAGTCTGGATTAGACCCGGAGTAAGAGAATTTACACGAATCTGGTCAGCGCCAAACTCACGAGCCATCGCTTTTGCCAAACCTAAAACCCCTGCTTTTGCAGCGCTATAATGCGGCCCGCCAAAAATACCACCACCGCGTTGTGCTGAAACAGAAGATAGACACACAATGCTTCCGCCACCATTTGCTTTCATGGATGGAATAACAGCTTGCGACATAATGAGTGTTCCGCGCAGGCTGACATCTAAAACACGGTCATAATCATTGCGTTGAATATCAAGTGTTTTTACAGGTTGGGTAATGCCTGCATTATTAATTAAAATGTCGATTTTTCCATAGTGTTGTATAGCTTGTTCAACAGCTGCTTTGACCTGCTCTTCATTTGCAACGTTTGCAGCAAGACCTAAATGTCCTTCACCAAGTGCCTTTGCAGCGTTTTGGCTTTGAGCAAGATCTAAATCAACAATAATGACTTTGGCACCTTGTTGTGCAAAGATTTCTGCGGTTGCTCGCCCAATTCCACGTTCTGATGCTGCACCGGTAATTAATGCCACTTTTCCTTGTAGTAACATGTTGAATCCTCTTTTACGCTTTATTTCCTGAGTTCAGACTTAGATTCTCTTTTTTCAGAAGTTCCAGCAATCATCTCGAATTCAACAAGACATGAAAAAAATTCATGCCTGTGCTATTTTTAAATAAGTTTTAGGGATAAAAACGGATCATTTCATGGATAGTAGTGAAAACAATTTCAACCAGATGCCCTCAATTAAAACATTACAGGCTTTTGAACAAACTGCCCGTTTTGGCAATGTTGCAAAGGCAGCAGAGAATTTAAATCTCACGCCTTCAGCAGTCAGTCACCAAATTGCCAAACTAGAAGAAATGATTGGGCAGAGTTTATTTATTCGCGGTGCCCGTGGTGTGACGCTGACCCCTTCAGGTGAACGCTATTTTCAGGATGTCACGACCATCTTGCATAACCTGATGTTAGCCACTGAAAAAGCTGCCGATAAAAGCCCTAAAGACAGTTTATATATTCATTCATCCCCAAGTTTTGGTTTGCTTTGGCTACTGCCACGCCTCGAATCATTTAAAGAAAAGTTCCCAATGATTCAGGTCAACCTGTCGTGTTCTTATGAAAACTTGCACTTTACTCGTGACAAGATCGACATTGATATTCGTCATGGTCTACCCAACTGGACAGGGGTAGAAATCAGAACAATTCGCAATGAAAAACTAGAGGTACTTGCATCGCCTAAGTTACTTGAGCGTAGCCCAGTGCATAAGCCCCAAGATTTATTAAAAAAAGAACTGATTTTATCGCGCTCAACCTTAGTCACTTGGCCTCAGTGGTTTGCGCATCAGGGCTTAAGCATTCCTGAGTTTCCCTATACTTTGAGTTTTGACCGCTCTTACATGTCACTTGAAGCGGCAACGCATGGACTAGGTTTTGTTTTAGAAAGTAATTTACTCACTCAAAATTATTTGGAATCTGGAAAGTTAGTTAGAGTTTTTGCAGATGAGCTATCGATTCCTATTTCTGCTCATCATTTGGTTTACCCGCGAACCCATCAGTTTATTCCTAAAATTGAGCTGTTTTTAAACTGGATTCATGATGAGTTGGCAGATTGAGAAAGCAATTTCTTAAATAATCTGAATTTGCTCAACTCTTAAGTGATGCATCACCTCTCGAACAAATACAAAGTAGGTAAAAATATAAAGCTGATCTGGGGCTACTTGGCTTGTGTAGTAGCTCAAACGCTCAATAAAATCATTAAATCCATGCTCAAGCTCAATGCGACTGATTTGCTTTTGAGCACTAAAAAATAACTCACTGAGTTGTGTCATGGCTGTATCAGCCGTAACAGCTACACCACCTATATTTAGGTTTCTTAGTGGCTGAGACTCTATGATTTCTTCAATAAAATAAATCATCTTTTCGATAGCAAGCTCATCAATCACACCATGGCTAATGCTTTTTGAATTAATAAAACTCAAGCCCTGTTCAAGTTGGATATGTTGGTTGTCTAAGTCAAATGACAGGCCATTAAGACCGAGTGAAAATTTTAAAGCCGAGTCAGAAGGAGTCATAAAATAGCTTACTGTTGAATTTTGATAATAAAGTTAATTTGTTTATAACCTTAAATGGTGTCAGTTTGTTCAATACCTAAAATGAACTGAGTTAATAATCATTAACACCATATAATAAAAAACTCATTAAAAAGATGAAAAATCAATCTTATATTCATCAATATCCTACCATTACAAAATAGAGTATAAACATGAAAAAATTAGTAATTTTAAGTTTTACGATCTATAGCTTTGCACAAATTGCGAATGCAGCCACATTAAATGTAAAACCATACGGAACAACTCAAGATGGTCAAAAAGTTGATCTATACACCATGAGCAATAACAAAGGAGTCTCTGTATCTTTTATTAGTTTTGGTGGCGTAATTACACAAATTTTGACTCCCGATGCACAAGGTAAACAAAATAATATTGTTTTGGGCTTCGATGATCTAAAAGGCTATGAAATCACTGATACCAAGGAAGGCATTCATTTTGGCGGATTAATTGGTCGTTATGCGAACCGTATTGGCAATGCTAAATTTAGCTTGGAAGGGAAAACTTATAATCTTGAAAAAAATAATGGATCGAATTCATTACATAGCGGTAATCCAGGTTTTGATAAACGTGTTTGGCAAGTTAAGCCTCTCGTTTCTAAAGGTGAAACCGTTAAAGCTTCTCTTAAGTTAACCAGTCCAAATGGTGATCAAGGTTTTCCCGGAAAGTTAGATGTGGAGGTGATCTACAGTCTTTCAGATCAAAATGAATTCCAGATTGAATATAAGGCCAAAACTGATCAACCGACCGTCGTCAATCTCACCAATCACAGTTATTTCAACTTGTCAGGAGCTGGGAACAACCCGTATGGCGTACTAGATCATGTTGTACAGCTCAATGCAGACCGTATATTGGTAACCGATCAAAACTCTTTACCAACAGGTGAAATTGCTTCAGTTGCAGGTACACCTTTTGATTTTCGGACTCCTAAAGCAATTGTAAAAGATATTCGAGCGAATCATCAGCAATTGGCGTATGGATATGGCTATGACCAAACTTGGGTGATTAACCAAAAGTCTCAAGGGAAATTAAATCTTGCTGCTAGTGTTGTTGACCCAAAATCTAAACGGACTATGCAGGTCCTAACCACTGAACCAAGCGTTCAAATGTATACGGCGAATCATTTATTAGGAAATATTGCGGGTGCAAATGGTGTGCTTTATCGACAAGCAGATGCGTTAGCATTAGAAACACAACATTTTCCAGATAGCCCGAATCAACCAACTTTCCCTTCTACACGTTTGAACCCAAATCAAACGTATAACAGTGTCACCGTATTTAAGTTTGGTGTTAAAAAATAATCTTTTCAATGAGGCTATGTTCATATTAAAAAGACTCTCAGCTGAATATGGCTGAGAGTCTTTTCATTTATTTAACTTTTGTGTTTGGTAAAAATGCAGTTGCAAATCCAAGTAATGGCAAGAATGAACATAAACCAAATACCCATTCAATGCCGTTAATATCAGCTAAATGCCCTAACCCAGCTGCGGCAATACCACTTACCCCAAACATAAGACCAAACATTAAACCAGCAATCATCCCCACACGGCCCGGAACAGCTTCTTGTGCATAAACCACCATTGCAGCAAAAGCAGACGACAACACCAAACCAGTAATAATTGATAAGACTGTTGTCCAAAACAAGTTTGCATACGGCATCATTAATGCAAATGGAGCCATACCCACAAATGAAACCCAGATAACAGCTTTACGACCAATCTTGTCACCAATTGGGCCACCTGCAAATGTACCTAAAGCAACAGCTGCCAAAAACGCAAACAAATGCAACTGAGCGGTCTGGATACTGATATGGAACTTTTGAATTAAGTAAAAAGTGAAGTAGTTACTAATACTGGCAATGTAGGTAAATTTAGCGAACATCAACACACTAATGGTGCTCAAGGCAATAATGAGCTTACGACCATGTAATTTACTCTGTGCTTGGTTTACACGTGTAGCTACCTGATTTTTTGCATGACCAATCGTCCAACGGCTTACACCAAATAAAACCCAAATAGCTAAAAGTGCAAATATAACTAAACCTGCAACTGCATGCTGTCCAAACGGTACAATCAGCAAAGCTGCTAACAATGGACCAATGGCAGTGCCTGTGTTTCCACCCACCTGAAAAGTTGACTGAGCCGTACCAAAACGACCACCCGATGCCATTCGAGCCACCCGCGAAGCTTCAGGGTGAAAAGTTGCAGAACCTACCCCAATCAGCGCAGATGCACATAACAACACAGTAAAGCTTGGTGAAAATGCCAACAAGATAATGCCGGAAAATGTGACGACCATTCCCAGTGGTAGAAGATAAGGTTTTGGATGTTTATCGGTATAAAGTCCAATCCAAGGCTGTAGCAGTGAACCTGTAATTTGGTATACAAACGAAATCAGGCCAACTTGAGCAAAACTCAGCGAGAAGTTTGCTTTGAGCATTGGATAGATAGCTGGTAACACGGCTTGAATTAAATCATTCAGTAAATGTGCAACCGCCACGGCGCCTACAATTTTAATAATCATTCCTTGAGGCTGATCATTTGCAACGGTATTGGCAATACCGTCTTTCAATTGTATTGAAGACGTCATACCTGAAAAACTCCAACATTTTAAGTAAGGTGCTTATTGTAAATTGTCGCTTATAAAGTTATCTTCCAATAATCATCGTATAAGTGACAATTTTTAGAATAGATTATGTCCGATTCTCTTATTCAGTCTGATTTGTCTGAACTTGTGATTGGGCTATCTTCCGAGCATGCCTACCGAGAAATCACGCCGACTCATACGCATACCCGCGCTCAGTTTTTATATGCGTCTACAGGAAACATTCAGGTGTTTACACCCAACAATGTCTGGATTGTGCCGCCCATGTGTGCGTTATGGATTCCTACCCATGTCGAGCATAGTGTCATTTCACTGAGTCACGTTAAGTTAAATACAGCATTGGTTGAAGTAAATGCAGCTGCTTTAATGGGGCAACATTGCTTTATTATTCGGGTGAGCAACCTGTTGCATGAGCTTTTGATTCGTTTAAACGAAATTGAACAAGAGGAGACTCCAAATATTGTCACCTCTCAAGAGCTTTCCCGTTCTTTACAAATTTTGATTTTTGAAGAAATTCATCGGGCCAATTTGTTGCCTATCCAAATTCCTTGGCCAAAAGACAAACGATTATTAAAAATTTGCCAAGCGTTATTACACGCGCCTAATCACTCAAAAGATTTAACAGATTGGGCTGATGATATTGGCGCGAGTTCGAGAACCCTAATGCGCATGTTCCAAAAAGAAACTGGGTTGTCTTATCGGGCATGGGTCCAGCAAATGCATATCGCACTTGCCTTGAGTAAAATCGCGAATGGTGAATCTATTGCTCAAATTTCCGAGTCACTGGGGTATAACAACCCCAGTGCATTCAGTGCGATGTTTAAACGACATCTCGGAAAAACACCTCAGCAATTTAGAAGTGCCGCGATGTCGTTATAAGTCTTTTTTTTTGCGGGTAAGTCATGCTTTTCGAGCAAATCATCGAAATCATGATAGACATGGAGTTCTCGATCTTTACCGGTTCTCGCATGATCTAAACGCTGTTCTGGATCAACCAAAACGAGTGTATGACCATCATCAATCAGACGATCTACACCTTCTAAAAACATACGTTTACCCACATCATGGATAAGCGAAATCTGGGTCAAATCAATCACGATTGTGCTTTGATCAGTTGTCTCGTCTTGTAAAATACGCAACAACATTTCAGCTTCGGTAAATTTCAATACACCTCGAAGCACATACACACTTAATGACGCATCTTTTCCTGTACGGTAATGGCTTTGTACAATGGTTTGTGCAGAAGGTGTACCTTCCATGAGATGTAATCCCATGTCACGAGATAATCGTTCTAAAATATCGATACCTCGAATACTATGACCATGCTCATCTAGTCGAGGTGAAAAAGCAGCAATACTGACCTGACCCGGCAGCACACCCAAAATACCGCCAGCTACACCACTTTTAGCAGGAATACCTACAGTTGAAAGCCAGTCACCTGCGGCATCATACATACCACAGCTCATCATGACACTGAGTACTTGTCTCACTACAGATCGGTTCAATAAGCGTTTTCCGGTTTTAGGGTCGACCCCACCATTGGCAAGTACACTGCCCATACGTACCAGATCTTTAACTGTAACCATGATTGCACATTGACGAATGTAACCATTCACAATATCGACTGGATCAGTTTCTAAAATTCCGACAGTTCGCAACATATAACCGATCGAAAGATTACGATAGGCTGTTTTGACTTCCGAATCGTAAACAGACTCATCAAAACTTAATTCTCGACCAGCAAGCTCGCTCATAAAACGGCGTAGAATTTCTGCACTATGTAGACCATGTTTGACCTGAATCAATGAATGTACAGTAATTGCGCCAGAGTTGATCATCGGGTTTTTCGGACGGCCATCTTTACCCAATGAAATTTCATTGAAAGCTTCTCCTGAAGGCTCCACCCCTACTTTAGCGAGTACCGCATCAATGCCAAGCTGTTGTAAAACATAAGCATATACAAATGGTTTAGAAATTGACTGTATGGTGAATTCAGTATCATCATCGCCGATCGAATAAATTTCACCATCTACCGTAGACATTGCCAAAGCCAATCGGTCTGGATTTGCATTTGCCAACTCTGGAATATAGTCAGCTAGATGCCCGCTATTATCTACCTCACAGGCTTCTATCACATTTGCCAAATAATCTGGGAGAGGGGTTTTCATGGTCCGTAACCTTAAATGAGGAGATTTGCGCTTTAGAGCAATTTTTCAGCACAACCTGCTGATAATATTAAAATTATACTTTTTGAATGAATTAAAAATCACGATATAAGTATTGTAATTCCGTTGACTTCTTTATTTCAAGCTCATTATACCTTTTTCAAAACTTTAAACAGAAGATTAGATTATTCTTTCTACAAATAACACTCCATTTAAATGATCGACTTCATGTTGAACAATACGAGCAGGAAAACCGTGAAAAATCGTTTCAACGAATTCACCCTGAAGTGTTGAATATTTAACCTTTACCATTTCTGCACGTTCAACTTGTCCACGTTCATCTGGCACGCTTAAGCAGCCTTCTTCACCTAAGAGGGTTTCATTCGAAAACTCTAAAATTTCAGGATTCACCATCACTATCGCATCCATTTCAGGTGCATCGGGATAGCGCGGGTTTGGTCGAGAAGCCACAATAATGACTCGTTTAGAGATATAGACTTGAGGTGCAGCAATTCCTACACCATTACGTTCAAGCATAGTGGCATGCATGGCGGCTGCAAGCCCATAAAGCCAATCACTGTTCAGCTCACTAGATGAGACAGGTGCAGCAATCAGTTTTAAAATTTCTTCACCGCGCTTAGCTACAGGTAAAACTACACTCATCCCTTGAATCTCTCATTAAACTAGCTATGACAAGTTTTATTGTGTCGCTGAACGGCTCAAAAGAAAAGCCATTCCTACATCTGTTTTTGTTTAATCTAAAGCGTTTTTAGTTTTAAACCGTTTTGTCTTTTCTTGGTTAACCCAATCTACACTCATCTATAGCACAAATTTCCTCCATTTACTTTTAATTCACTTTTCCATTAATATCCAAGCTTCGATTACAACAATTAAGTAAAAAATGGATCAAGAATTAACGTTGCAGGATGCGAACTATCTGAATAAAGAAGATAAACGAACCCTCGCCCTTTCTTCACTCGGTGGCGCTTTAGAGTTTTACGATTTTGTGATTTATGTGTTCTACGCCAAAATCATTTCCGACCTCTTTTTCCCAAGTACGCTTAGTCCATTTTGGGCCATGCTCAATACTTATGGAATTTTTGCAGCAGGTTACTTTTTTAGGCCGTTAGGTGGGGTTGTAATGGCCCATTTTGGCGATCTACTCGGGCGGAAAAAACTATTTTCGCTTTCTATTTTACTGATGGCCCTGCCTACTCTGTTTATCGGGATTTTGCCTACTTTTGAAAATATTGGTTATTTAGCGCCGCTGCTTTTATTACTCATGCGTGTGGTGCAAGGTATTGCAATTGGGGGTGAAATTCCCGCCGCTTGGACATTTGTGTCTGAACATGTTCCCGAAAGAAAAATTGGACTGGCCAATGGTTTATTAACTGCCGGACTGTCTTTAGGAATTTTATTGGGGGCACTGATGTCTTTATGGATTTCGCTGAATTTTAGTGAGGGACAAATCCATGACTGGGCTTGGCGTATACCGTTTATTGCCGGCGGTATTTTTGGTCTGGTCGCACTTTATTTACGGACTTATTTAAAAGAAACACCTGTGTTTAAAGCAATGCAGGCACGTAAAGAAATCTCAAAAGAAATGCCGGTTAAACAAGTGTTAAAAACACATAAAACAGCCGTTGTTATTGGAATGTTATTTACATGGTTTTTGACAGGCTGTGTGGTGGTGGTGATTTTAGCCATGCCAAATTTATTGATTGGTTCATTTGGTTTTGAACGTGCTCAGACTTTTGAAATGCAAAGTGCAGCCATTGTCATGCAAATGGTGGGTTGTATTTTGGCAGGCTATTTTGCTGATCGTTTTGGCTGTGGCAAAGTCATGATGGTAGGTGCCCTTGCCGTGGCACTCACAGCAGCAGTTTTTTATAACAGTTTAGGCCACGCAGCACATTCAACCATTTTTGGCTTATATATGCTGTTGGGTCTTTGCTCAGGTACTGTTGGTATGGTGTCGAGCAGCATGGTTAAAATGTTCCCTGCACCCGTTCGCTTCTCGGGCATTTCATTTTCTTATAATTTATCTTATGCAATTGTTGGCGGTATGACGTTGCCTTTAGTCCATTGGCTTAGTCAATATAGTGATATCGGTGCGATGTATTATATTTTTGCGCTCACCATTTTGGCCTTTGTGACTGCATTTGTATTTTGGAATAAGTTTGAAAAGTCCAGATATTAAAAGAGCTTATCTATTAAATAAAAAACCACGCCAGTTGCGTGGTTTTTTAATCTTGTTCACTTTAGAAAGTAAAGCCGATATTAAAGTTAATACGGTATAACCATTTGTCGCTGTTTGGCGAAGTAGCAGAGGTATAACCCGTTGAGTTGGTCGCCCCACCAATGATATTGGAATTTTTGCCCCACGTGTAATCTGCCCAAACCATAAATGGCGAAGCAATAAACATCATACCTGTAGTGTTCATTTGCGAATCTGACCAATCATCACGTTTTTTATCGAGATAGCTATAGTCATTATAAAACTTAATGGCTTTTAGCTTGCCCATGTTAGTGACAGGTAAAGTGTAGGCAAGGTTTAAACTGGCAATCGTTCCTTCCGAAGCGATGAAATAGGCAGGTGTAAAACCGTTATTGCCCATTAAAGTCATATCACTATTTACACCGTCCGGATTTTTAGCGTCGTATTGATAGTGAATGACTGAACTTTGTAAGTTAAAGCGCTTGTAGTTGTTGTCGGTATGCAAACCAACCGCATAATACTTGCCATCTTTATCGGTGACTTTGTTATGTAACTGGGCAATCGCACCCGACACACCGACCTCTTGTTTACCAAAATCAGTTTCTAACTTACGCACAATGCGGGTATTAAACTGATTTCGCTTTTCATTCTGGTAGGCCTTTTGAGATGGAAACGCATTTCCTGCTAAGTCATCATAAGTTGCACTTTCAGGTGAATAACGCAAATTGGTCTCTAGCATTTGCGGGTAATAACCGAGCTTTACATCCCAATCTTTGTCGTGATAATTCCAGTTAAGTCCCGGTGCAATATTGTTGCCATAACCTAAAAAGAATGGAATGTGATAGGTCCAGCCATTTTGCGGATATGGATAAATGGTAAATGGCTTATAGACCAAACCTGCTTCAATACTGTTATTGGCATCTAGGTTATAGCCGACATATGCTTTTTCAATTGAGGTTTTCTGTTGGTCTTGAAACAAATAGCTGGCATTGATGTACGCATCATCAAACTTACCTTTTAGATCTACCCTGAAAATATCAAAATAGAGCTTACCAAAACCACGGTTTGGCCCTTCCCAATCTTCATAGCGCTGATTTAACCGAACCACCCCACCTAACTTTAATGAGTCAGTTCCATCATCACTTTTCCATTCAAGTAATGAGTCTTTTGCAAACGCACTTGCACTCATCCCCATAGCGAGTGGTGCAATGAATGCCATGATCAATGAAGTCTTTTTCATCTCTACATCCTTGATTGAGTTCCAGCATCCTGCTGGAACTTTACTTGTTTTACCTGTAAAACTTCGTTTTTATTGTTTTTTAGATAAAAAAATATATCTAAAAAAAGGATGGCTTAGCAGCTCCCATCGCATATGTACTAAACCATCCAAACTGGTTAATACAGTTTCTTTTGCGGTGGACCCGCAAAGTTTAATGGTCCAATCGAGTTCATATCGAGCTCAATTACCGTTGGTCCTTCAAATGCAACCGCCTCTTGAATGACAGTTTTAAACTCATCTGCACTACCGACTTTCCAGCTCTTCACACCCATAGATTCGCCGAGAAGTTTGTAGTCTGGTGTATGCAATTCATTGAAATACTGACGACCACCAAAGTAGTTGTTTTGAATGCCACGCATTACACCATAACCACCGTCATTCATAATCATTAAGACCATGTTGGTGTTTTCTTGCACCATGGTTGCAATTTCCCCAATGCCAAGCATTAAGCCGCCATCGCCTACCAAACCAATCACTTTTTTGTCAGGGTTAGCAACCGAAGCACCAATTGCAGTTGCAAGACCTAAACCAATTGCACCAGCGAGTGAGTGAATGTTTTGGTTTGGTGCTTGTACAGGGAATAAACGGCTGCCCCATGTACTACCTGACATGGTGATGTCACGTACAAAAATGCCGTCTTGAGGTAAAGCTGCACGCAAGTGATCACAAATTAAAGCGTATTGGTCGATTTGCTTACGCAGTGCATCAATTGCAGCTTGTTTTGCAGCAACTACAGCCGCATCGTAATCGGCATCAACTTTTGAAGTACCTTGAAGCTGTTCCAACACACGTGTTAAGACATCTTTGGCATCGCCACAAATGAAGTTGCGAATTTTGTAATTACGTTGCTGAGCCACTGGGTTAGCATCAACCTGAATAATGTTTTCAGGGAACTCAACTGAATAAGTTTTGGTTTCATTACTACGTAAACGAGAACCCAATACAACCATTAAGTCAGCATCTTTTAATAACTGCTCAACTGCTGCCGAGTTGTGGAATGCACCTAAACTACGTGGATGATCATCTGCCAATACACCACGACCGTGTGTAGATGACACAACTGGAATACCTAAATCTGCAATTGCTTTAACTTCGGCAACACTATTTAAAGTTCCACCGCCAATCCAGAAAATTGGGCGTTTTGCTTTTTTGATTTCACTTACAAGAAGATCAATTTCAGCTTGATCAGCTTGTGGCAATTGCAATGCTTTGACTGGCCCAAGGTTAAGTGGCAAATCAATTTCTGCCGCTTGTACATCAATTGGCAATTCAACACTTACTGGCCCCATTGGAACAGTGGTTGCCACACGGATGGCTTCACGGATTACGCCCACTGCATTGTCTGGACTTGTAATACGAAATGCTGCTTTGCTTGATGCGCGTAAAAACGTAAGTTGATCTTTGGTTTCATGGATGAAACTTGCATCACGGTCAAGATATTCGCGTTCAACCTGACCTGTTAAATGCAATACAGGACTACCCGCATTCATCGCTTCAATCAGTGAACCCACCGCATTGCCAGCGCCAGCACCAGTACTGGTCAGTGCTACACCCAAGCCTTTAAAGCGTGAGTGTGCATCTGCCATAGTTACCGCACCCGCTTCACCACGCGCTGCTACAAAGCGCATTTTTTCACGGCGTCCTACTGCGTCGGCAATAGGTAAATTGTGAATGGAAATAACACCATAAATACTATCAACTTGGTGCGCTTCTAAAACTCTTGCGATTGCTTCGCCTACATTTACACGTTCAGTCATGTCTGTTCCTCAAAATTTGTTTTCAGTCCTTGAATCTATTAATCGCACCAAGGGTTAGGCTGTTCATTCAGCCCCATATAAATACTCTTTTGCTGCATGTACGATAAAATGCCCAAACGGCCTTTTTCGCGCCCGATACCACTGTCTTTAAAGCCACCAAACGGCGCACTAATCGAGAACTTTTTGTAGGTATTAATCCACACGGTTCCCACTTCTAACACACGGGCAATACGCCAAGCTTTACGGTAGCTTTCAGTCCAAATGCCAGCTGCAAGACCAAAACAACTGTCATTGGCTTGAGCAATCAAATCTTGTTCGTTGTCATATTTCATGACGACTAAAACAGGGCCAAAAATTTCTTCCTGACAGGTTTGGGCACTGTTACTTAAACCCGTAATAATGGTGGGTAAGTAATAACTGCCTTTGGCATAGTCACCAGTGGTTAATGATTCGCCACCCACTAAAACTTGACCACCTTCGCTTTTAGCAAGCTGCACATAGCGATCAACCGACTGCAAATGTTTGTCATTTACGAGTGGCCCTAAATGCACACCAGCCTGTTCAGGATGGCCCACGCGTAAGCCTTTGGTAATCTCAACCAGACGCGTTAAAAACTGATCGTAAAGACTGCTATGAATAAACAAGCGAGAACCTGCGATACACGCTTGGCCTGCCGAACTAAAAATACCGTACGCTACGCCTTTGGCAGCGAGTTCCACATCAGCATCTGGCAGAACGATTGTTGGTGACTTGCCACCTAACTCAAGCGATGTGGTAATGAGTTTGTCCGCAGCAATATGTGCTAAATGACGGCCCGTGGTTGTTCCTCCTGTAAAAGAGATTTTACGAACCAATGGATGTTGAGCAATTGCATCCCCAATTACCGAACCACGACCAACTAACACACTGAGTAAGCCTTTTGGTAAACCTGCTTCTTCAAAAATTTTGGCAAGTTCTAAAGCAATCAATGAAGTTGCTTCTGCTGGTTTTAACACCACAGCATTTCCGGCTGCTAAAGCTGGAGCAAGCTTTTGAACTTCACTTGCAATTGGAGAGTTCCAAGGTGTAATTGCTGCCACAACGCCTACAGGTTCATGCACGCTCATGGTCATAAAGTCTGGAGCACGTTGAGTGGTTAACTCATCATTCAGCGTTTCACAAGCCGCTGCAACATAACGTGCGGTTGCCGCAGCGCTCATCACCAAACCACGAGTTTCGGTTAAAGGCTTACCGTTATCGCGTGTTTGTAATTTTGCTAATTCATCTACACGTGCTTCAATAATGTCTGCAACCTTGTAAAGAATACGTGCGCGCTCATGGGGCAAGCTATTTCTCCAGCTTGGTTGACGCCAAGCCTGATCAGCCTTTTCAATCGCTTCATTCACATCTTCAAGCGTTGCAGTCGAAATTTCTGCATTGACAGACTGATCTGCCGGAAACAGGCTTTGGATGACCGCACCGCGGCCCAAACGCCATTCACCTGCAATATAAATTTCCTTTGCCATGATCAAATCCTTCTTAAATCTGTATTGCTTCTACACTGTTGCGACAAGCACGAATCACGCTAAGCGCAGCCAAAGTTGATGTTTTCGGGTTACTTGCTAACGGCACGCCAACCAGTTCAATGGTCATTTGCCCAAAGCCACCTTCTGCCACGATGGTGTGCTTGTTTTTGTTGATTGTTGGATCAACTGTTAACTCGACCATGGTTTCATCCATTCCAAGTCCAGCAAGTGCAATCGTTGCAGCGACGTTGGCATTTGCCGGAAATTTCATGGCAGCTTCACGAGCAGTTCCGGTAAAAAAGACTGTAGCTTCAGTCACATGGTCTAAATCGACCAATTGCTCTGCATAACTGCCCTTCCAGCTTTTTGGACTTTTACAGCCTTTGTAAGTTACTTTTTGCAAGCCACCTTCTTTGGCTGCTGAAATACCGTCAATGCCAGCAATGGCACCTGCGAGTAAATGCAGATGGGCATTATTTTCTTCAGCTGTTTGTTTGAGTTGAATCAGAAAATCACTATCAGCTAAAGTTCCAACCGAAATCAGGCCTATGGTCCAGCCTTTCGCTAAAACCTTTTGAGCATGTTCTTTCACAGCTGCTTGACCTGCCACCTCAATGACATAGTCTGGCGCACCATCACATTGCTCAATATCTGAAATCACCTGAATCTCTGAAGACACTTGTGATTGAACTTTTTCAACGCTACGAGACGGCACGACAATCCATTTCAGTTGCAAATCTTGAGGCAAGTGTGCATGCACTTCTGCTGCCATTGCGCCAAAACCAATCATCATCAACTTTTTCATGACAGCACCTGATATTTATAAATGTTTATTAAAACCACCTGAGACATCGAGTGCCTCACCTGTGGTGTACGATGCCAATGGGGATGCCAAGAAAACTAAAGCACGAGCAGGTTCTTCAGGACGGCCTAAACGCTGCATTGGAATACCGCGGTTTTTAGCAATATTGCCTGTCCATTCTTTCCATGACTGGTTTAAGTCTGAGCGAGTTTCATAACGGCGTTTCCACTGCGCAGACTCGACCATGCCCAGTAAAATCGAGTTCACACGAACACCATACTGAGTAAACTCGTGAGCCAAAGAATGTGTCAGATTCAACAACGCCGCTCGTGCTGATGAAGTGGCAATCATGTGTGGCTCTGGTTGTAACGCCAGTAACGAGTTCACATTGGTAATTGAAGCATTTGCAGAGTGTTTTAAATCTTCAAGAAAAGCCCGAACCGGATGTAAAACACTGAAATACTTCAGCTCAATTTCTTTCATCCAGTCTTCATCTTGCGTATTTTCAAAGTTTGAAACGCGGCCTTGTCCAGCATTGTTAATGAGCATATCAACATTGCCCAAATTGAGTTTTACGTCTTTGGCAAATTGTTGAACTTCTTCTTTTTTCAACACATTACATGCTTTGGTAAAAATATTGGCATGCGGATACTTCTCTAAAATATAGAATTTTGACGCATTCAAACGCTCTTCATCGCGACCACACCAAGCTACTTTTGCACCCTCTGCAACCAGTATTTCAACAGCAGCCAGCCCAATCCCAGAGGAGCCACCCGTAACAACTGCAACTTTTCCTTCAACTTGGAAGCTCATAATCCTTAATCTCTCTTACGATTGTTCCTGAATCGTCAACATAATTTGGTTAAATGCTTGCGGTTGGTCGACATAACTTAGATGTCCTGCATCTTGGATGATGTAGTGCTGTTCCAACTGCAATTCCTGAGCAAGCTCTTGTATACCTAACGCAGGAGTGATTTGATCTTGCTGCCCTGCAATCACTGTGCATGGGACTTGTAAATCTGTTAAATAATTACGTATTTCGTCATATGCGAGTAAGTACGATGCATGGGTGAATCCCTGTAGGGTCAACTGCTGCATCACCTCTGAAACTAAAGCCAAGGCTTGTGGTTCTTGTTTATAAATCAAATGAGGCCCACGGCTTTCTGCCATACCTTTAGCGCCTAACTCTTTCAACATTTTTGGTCTTTTTTCAAAAACCTGAATTTGTGTTTGTTCGTCTTGACGTTGGTAGCCTTGAGCCAAATTGGCGATCACCAAATGCTCTACTCGCTCTGGGTAAAGTGCAGCAAATGCACTCGCCTGTAAGGCGCCTAATGAGTGGCCAACAACAATTGCTTTTTCAATTTTTAAAACTTCAAACAGCGCTGCCAAACGCTTTGCATAATCGGTAGCATTCGGCTGATCAGTTAAAAGTTCATCTGATTTGCCATAGCCCGGTGCGTCCCAGGCAATGACATGAAAATGATGAGACAGCACTTGAAGTTGGTTCACCCAAGAAGCAGAACCTGAACTAATGCCATGTAACAGCACGAGGTATTCGCCCTGACCGGCTTCTCGATATGCTTGTTGCTGGCCTTGCACAGTCACCGTTTTAACCGGAAATTCTGCTAACTTTTCAATGAGTGTCATCATTTTTATTCCTTTCCCTTAACTCACATCATCAAACGATTAACGTTTGATTTGAGACAATGGATGCTCTGGTGGATAGTTAGGAATCGTCGGTTTACCTGTTCCTAACATTACGCACATCAAGGCATCTTCTTGACCTGGGTTAAATAGACCACGGTAAATTCCCGGTGGAATTG
Source organism: Acinetobacter sp. V91_7 (assembly GCF_031799075.1). NCBI lineage: Bacteria > Pseudomonadati > Pseudomonadota > Gammaproteobacteria > Moraxellales > Moraxellaceae > Acinetobacter > Acinetobacter sp. V91_7. The sequence goes on along the minus strand of NZ_JAVQNT010000045.1, from coordinate 104,267 downwards.
AAATCAGGTCACGCTCTTTTAAACGGGTTTCGAATTTTTCGCCGTTGTGCTCAATGAACAAATCAATTTCGCCGCGGAGCATAAAGAAAACTTCTTCAACGTCGTGGTGAATGTGTAAAGGACCTTCACACTGAGGTGGCAACACCATGGTCGAAAACGTAAAGTTTTCTGCTGGTACAGTGTTACCGTCATTTGCAACACCTGTTGCGCCCGTTCCCATATAACGCATTTGAGCACGGCGATATTTCGGGTCGTAATCAGCTTGGAACTTCAAAGCCTCAAAGTCATATTTACGTGTCTCAAAGCGAGCAATACGCGTGTTTAACCAATCTTCTAAAGAAGAATTTTCTGGTTGTGCCCACGATTCGAATTGTTGTGTAGTCATTTTTTAAACTCCTATACAGTGAATTAATATCGTTTTAAAAGAGGAACCAAGAAAAATGACCCAATGACAGCGACAGCAGCCAAGAAGGTAATTCCCAAATTAAAACTATGTGTTTGCATCACGATGTAACCGATAAGTACAGGTGCAATTGCACTTGCAAAATTACCCAAACCGTTAAATATTCCGCCCGCAGTCGCCCCTACATTTGAGGTCGTTACTTTTGCAAGCAGAGCAAATACAGCGGCCACTCCAAAACCCCAAGCCATCGCACTTAAAGACATCGCTGCAATAATCAATAATGGCTCGGTCATGATGACCATCACATACATGAAAATACCTGCGAGTAATAAGCCGCTAAAGACTTGAATTGCACGGCGACCCAACTTGTCAGATAAAAACGCACCGATGATTTCGCCAATTAACATGGCAATGAATGGAAAGCTTGAATACATTCCAAATTCTTTGAGGTTGAAGCCTTTGTCTTGCATTAAGTAAGAAGGAACCCAGCTGTTTAAGCCCCATAAATACGTCATCAATGCAATGTTGAAGAGACATACCAGCCAGAATGCTCTATTGCTCAAAAGTATTTTGGTATTGGCAATATGGCCTTTGAAATTGGTACGTTTGCTCTCGCCTTCAATTTCGACAGTTTTCTTAAGTTGCAAATTACGCAAACCGAAAACAATGCTGAAAATAGCGATTAGCGTTAACCCAGCCATCACAAAAAAAGTGGTGTGCCAGTCATGGTGTGCTAAAACATTTGCAGTGATTGGGAACCCAAGGAATGCACCAATCGGCGTTCCAAGTAGGAACATGGTTGAAGCACGTGCTTGCTGACGGTCTGTATATGTCTGTTTTACAATGGTATAAGCCAAGGCAAACAATGGACCTTCTGCCAAACCTAACAGCACGCGTAAAATCAACATGCCTGAATAACTGGTGGTGAACCCCATGCAAAACATGAGTAACCCCCATGAAGTTACACTCCAAAACAGCATTTTCTTTGGGTTAAAGATGTCGCCCAAAAAGCTTAGAAAGACTGATGAAAAACCATAAGCAAGTAAGAAACTTGTCATGAGCCATCCCAGTTTGGCCTTATCTTCAGCAATTCCCATTGCACTTTGGAAATGAGGATCTGAAAATAAAACCGCAATACTAATCTTGTCGAAAAATGCCAGTACCACACACACCATAAGGACAAAAGCAGGTACCCAATGCTTTAATCCACTTTTTTCTTCATTACTCATGTGTCATTCCTTCGATTTGGTAATGAGAACCAGATTTAATGTTTACGGTTTTAACTTCATGACATTAAATTCAGAATCTTCTAACAGTTTTGGGTCTAAAACAGTGTTGGCTTGCATCCAACGTTTTGCCAGTTTGACCAGTTTAGAATCATTAATGGCAATCATGTTGAGCAAACGATTTTCATGGTCCAGATATAGATAACTCACCTGATCTTCACCACCTTGGCGAATCACTAACTCTTTCGTTTTTTCAGGTTGATATGTACCTAATATCTGGATATTAAAGTGGTATTGATCAGACCATAACCATGGAATATCGGTATATTCAGTTTCAATACCCAGCATCGACTTCGCTGCGGCAATTGCCTGATTTTGTGCATTTGCCCAAGACTGAATGCAATAGCCCAAACTCGGATGAATCGCGACATCGCCTGCGGCATAAATGTGTTGATCTGAAGTTTGTCCAAAGCAGTTCACCACAATGCCATCTTTCACATCGAGACCAGCGTGTACACCTAACTCTTTAGCGATTTCCGCACCCGCACCCACCACCACACAGTCAAACAACTGACTATTTTGTGGATGGTTTACCACTTCAACTTTCTGATGAGGTGCTTCAACCAGATGAAGGCTCTTGCTGTCTAAATGAATTTTTGTGCCTTGGGTTTCATGCATATTTTTTAAAAATGCAGAGACTTCAGGACTCACACTTCTTGCACATAAACGGTCGCCATATTCAAAAATATGAACTTCTTTACCTTGCTTACGCGCAGTTGCCGCAATTTCAAGACCAATCCAACCACCGCCAATCACAGCGACATTTTTTGCATGCTTTAAAATTTCGGCTAAGCGTTCACAGTCATGCACATTACGTAAAGTCACAACATTTGGAATGAACTGCCATGTATTGACTGGTACACGTGCACGGCTTCCAGTTGCAATCAACAATTTGTCATACGGCAAAACCTGACCACTTTCTAAATGAACCTGTTTTTGTTCACGATCGACTTTTGTTGCAATTTCCGGTTTGTGCCATTGAACGTTGAACTCTTGAACCTGCTCATTAGAAAACAAATTCAAACTTTCATAAGTTGCTTCTTTTGAAAGTACTTGCTTAGACAGTGGCGGGCGCTCATAAAACACTTGATCTTCATTTGAAACCACGTGAATTTCGCCTACATAACCATTTTGGCGTAAGGTACTTACTGCCCAACCCGCTGCCTGTCCGGCACCTACAATTACGATCTTTTCCATAGCCATCTTCCTTGTAAAGCAATACCTGTTAAACAGGCTTCACCTGACGGCGGGTTGTGTCATCAAGACCACCCTCAATCGCCCACTCGGTGAAAAGCTCTAGACGATGTTCTTCTACACGTGGCTGCCATTCTTCTGTCAAATAATCATCGTTGGTGTAATATTCAAATGCACCACCCAATGGCGAGTTGACGTACCAGAAATAAGCAGAAGAAATTGGGTGACGTCCCGGCCCAATAAAAGTTGACCACTCCGAACGATTCATATTTAAACCGCCCCCAATCACCTCATGGATATCACGTACGACAAAAGCAACATGATTTAGGCCAGCTGGTTTATTTGGAACACTAAGCAAGAATAAATCATGGTGATAACCTTTACCGCGGCAACGTAAGAATGCACCACGATTTTTGTAGGCATCAGACAAATGAAATCCTACTTTTTCAATATAGAAATTTTCAGTTGCTGCTAAATCTGGTGTGAAGAACACGACATGTCCAATCGCAACAGGTTGACCTTTTTCATAGACAGGACTTGCCGCATTCACACGTTGAATATTGCCGTATTGGTTAATGCCTTCCGTTTTAAGTTCTTGAACATCTTTCACAAAACTTTGTTCAAAACGAATGGTCATACCATTTGGGTCAAGGCACTGAACTGTATTTTCAGAACGCTTAAAACCATTTACATCGGCTAGGCGGCCTGCCAAGTCTTCAAGGTCTTGAGCATGATCAACACCCCACGTGACTTCACGTAAAGTTGAACCTTGCTCAATCGCAGGTGGCAAACGGTTATCATCACAATTAAATAGATAAATCTTGCTACCGTTTTGAGTCTGATATAAATCAGTGCCTTCAATATCAGAAGCACTTTGGTTTAAACCAAAATCTGCTAAAAACTTGTTTGAAGCGGCTCTATCTTCAACTCCAAACTTTAAAATCTCGATCCCTGTAATCATTTGACTACTCCTTAGTTAAAGACAAAACCGCCATTGACCGGAATATTTTGACCTGTCACAAAAGAGGACAAATCCGACAGTAGATACAATGCTGTTCCATTTAAATCTTGTGGAAGTTGCTGACGCTGAATCGCTCTTCCGTTGACATATAAATCGTGACGTTCCTGCGGTACATATTCAGTTGCTTCAACCAAAGTCAGACCTGGAGACAATGTGTTGACACAGATATTGAACTGCCCCAACTCTCTTGCCATCGAACGTGTCATGGCAAAAATTGCACCTTTACTTGCCACATAAGCCATCAGGTTCGGTGCCCCCCATAAAGCAGTATCTGATGCAACATTAATGATCTTGCCAGCAGTTGACTGCTTTAAGTGTGGAACGCATGCCTTACTAATTAGCCATGTGCCTTTTACATTAATATTCATGACCCGATCCCAAAGTTCAGGATCATAATCAATCATATTTTTTCCACCTACATTGGTTGCAAGCGCCGCACAGTTTACAAGGCCATCTAGCCCTTTTAACAGCTCAACACTTTTTGCTACCGCATTTTCAATCGAGGTCGCATCGGCAAGGTCAACGGTGACCGCATGAACATGAAGTCCTTGTTTCTGTAACTCTTGTGCTTCTTGCTGAACTAGCTCAGACAAAATATCTGCCATTACAACCTCAGCACCAGCTTCAGCAATCGCTTGAGCGAAATCTCGCCCTAAACCACGTGCAGCACCAGTCACTAAAACTTTTTTGCCTTGCAACAACGCTACATTAGCCATGAGCTTCTTCCTGCATCTCGATACGGTTTGATGCATTTAGTGCAGCAATTTTCTTTAATTGCTTCTCAGCTTCTTTCTTCATTAAACGGCGTAAACGTGCAAGACCCACATCGTGTTGATAGAGGAACTCTTTTTCACGCGCATTTGGTGCAAGGTTTTCTAAAATAATGCGGTCTTGTTCCAACACATCCCAATGCAACTGTTCTAAGTGATTGCGATATAAGAAACGCCATACATTGCGTTGCCAGCCACTTACTTTACGGCAGCGCCAGAAAAATACGCGGGTATTGTTGGCATCAATTGGCGTTGCATAACCCACGATCCAGAATTCGCCACCTGGACCAAATTGCTTACGATACGGAATTGAAAGACGTAACCAACTTGCACCTGTCGAACCATATTCAACCCAGTCAAAGTTCACACCCGTTTGGCCTTCTTTTTCAAAAACAAAGCCATTATCGGTTGTACGGTGCTTCATCTCTGCGGTACGTTCACCATCTGCCATCGAATGTGATGTCGCGTGTAAATATGTACCGTGCATTGGGTCCATCACGTTATCAATCGCGTATTGATGGTTTACTTTCCAGTCGGCTTGGCAAAGGAACGCACTCCACTCTTCGCTTGCAAGTTGTTCTGGGAACTCAAGCGGTTTTGGCTGTTCATTTGCGTCGATACCAAACCAAATAAAAATTGCGCCATGCTGTTCACTAACTGGATAGCTTTTTAAGCATTTGGTTCCTGTCATTGGGCATTCGTGAACGGCTGGAACATCTGCAACCACACCATCAGCACGAACTTCAACACCGTGATACCAACAAGCAACTCGATCACCTAAGTTCCAGCCTAACGAAAGACGAGCACCACGGTGCGGACAGCGGTCTTCAAGTGCGTGTACCTGACCTTCGGCATCACGCCAAACCACAATGTTTTCACCCAAACGGGTAATTCCGACCGGATTGGCAGCCACTTCCCAACTTGCTAAAACTGGATGCCATTGATCACGTAAACCGAGTTCTAAATATTCTTCAGCGCTTTGTGAAGCTGATACGATTGCGTTCATTTTATTCTTCCTTGAATTAATAACCTAAACGTTGCATTTCTTCTGTAAAGCTCGCAGAAGTCCATTCATCACCAGATTCACAGCGGAAACCCTGCTGATTAAGTGCAGAAACAACGTCATCTAATGCTGTTGCGCCCGCAGAAAATGCCTGAATCAAGTTCTTTACAAAGTCTTGTTCGTAAACGGTTGGTTCTTTATAACGTGTTTGCCAAACCAACAATTCAGATTGACCAGGAATTTGAATATTGTTGATACCTGCATCGGTTGCTGGCGTTGCATGAATCCAGCTAGCCAACTTTTCATTAAATGTCTTCATTGTTCTGCTTCCTTGTACCTGTGAGGACTAGAGTTGAATTTGAATATCTTGTCCTTCAACACGAACTGGGTACGTACATAGGTTTCTACATCCCGGTCCACTTTTTAGCTCACCTGTCTGAATGTCAAAAATTGCTTCGTGCAATGGACATTCGACAGTTTGATCTTCGATAAATCCTTCGGTTAATAAGGCATATGCATGAGGGCAAACATTTTCAATCGCAAAGTAATTTTCATCGACGAAAAATACGCCAATTTTCTTTCCTTCAATTTCGATGGCTTTCGGCTCATCTTCGCTAACGTCACCCTGCTGACAAATTGAGATCCAACTCATACCTTGCGTCCTCATTTTGTTTTATATACAAAACATAATTTGATTTTCAAAACACAAGCTAAGCATAATACCCTTGATCATTTTTTGTCAAAGTAAAAATAAATAGATAATTCATTGGTTTAATAAAATTTAAATATTTTGTTACGTTTCAAACAAGAAACAAAGTTTTAAATATAAAAATTGTTTTATGTATTTTTAACAATTACAATAGTTCTAAAATAAAGCAGCATGCCCCAAATTGAACCTTGTTTTATTTATAGGAAAATGACACGAATGAGCCTAACAATTGAAGAAGATTCGCAAGAATCAGAAACAACAAAAAATGATGATCGATATTTAGTACCCGGCCTTGTACGGGGTTTAGCCATCTTGCAAGCATTTAACCAACAAGCACAAGAAATGACGATTACAGAAATCGCTGAAATTTTAGAAGTGAACCGTTCTAGTGCATTTCGTCTAATCTATACACTTGAATCTTGTGGCTATTTAAGAAAAGCTTCTCAAAAAACTTATGCACTTGATTCAAAAGTCATGGAATTAGGTTTTAACAGTTTATCTAAACTTTCATTGCTCGATTTATCGACGCCTTTAATGAAAGAATTACGTGATCAAACCAAACTTGCCGTGCATCTTTCTATTTTAGAAGGCACACATATTGTCTTTGTAAATAATATTCAGTCGATGGGAACCTTCACGAGCAACATTAGCTTAGGTACTCGCTGGCCTGCCCATGCAACCGTAATTGGTCAAATGTTATTGTCTGATTTACCTGAAACTGAAGTACGTCAGCGTTACCGTAACTTTGATGATTGGGATAGTTTTTCTGAACTGACTCCAACCAATTTAAAAACCTTATTGCAAAGATTAGTTTATGTAAAAACACAAAAAACGATGGTGAGCTGGGGTCATTATAATCATGATATGGCAGCCTGTGCGGCACCTATCTTTAAACAGTCAAATGGCAAAATGGTAGCAGTTATCTCTGTGAGTTGCCCAATTACAACTTATGATGAAAGAACGTTTAAAGAAGATATCGCAAGCCTAGTCGTTGAAACAGCGAACAAAATTTCAAAATTTATTTATTAAAAAAAGCGACGTTAAGTCGCTTTTTTTTGCAATTTTATTTCACAAATTAAAAATTACGCTTAAATACGTTCCCATTCATATCTTGGAAAATAAGTGCCGAATGGTTTTCTTTAATATCAAACTTTAAATACTGCTGTTTAAATTGTACAACGGCATAAAACTCTTCAGCACCGTCATCTAACCCTGTAGCAGAAATCTGAGTGCCTTGTGGAAAATCCTTGAGCCATTCAGCATTATAGAAATCTGACACTGAATTAAATTCACAATACTTTTCTGGCTCTGCCATTATTTTTGCGGCAATTTGATCAAACTGTTGCTGTTTATAACCATCTAAGCTCAACAACATGGCCATTCTCCAAACTAAATCGGCTCAGAAGATAAATTCTGTTTCTTTTTAACCTTTTCCCATTGATACCAGCCATAAGCTGCCATTAAAACAAAGGCTGCATATAAAGCGGCTGTTAAAAATAAATCTTTATAGATAAACATGCCTACATAAATAATATCAACGAACACCCAAAGTACCCATGTGGCAATATGCTTGCGACTAGTCCAATAGGTTGCGAGTAAACTAAACGCTGCAAGTTGCGAATCGAGCATTGGCACAGCTGCATCGGTAAAGTTTTTAAGAATCAAACCAAAGAGTAAGCCACCTACCGCCGCAATAATCATTTGAAAAATTGCTTTTTGAACTGCAATCGGTTCAATACGAATGTCGTGATCTTGCTGCTTTCCCTTAAACCAGTAGTAAAAACCATAAAAATTTACGACCATGAAAAAGAACTGTAAAATCGTTTCACCATAAAGCTTAAATTCGTAGAACAAATAAGCATATAAAACAAAGGCAAAGAAATTAAACAGCCAACACCACATGTTCCTAATAACAGTTAATCCAACTCCAATTAGGCTAATCAAGACTGCAAAAATTTCTAAAGGTGACATAAGAACAGCTTCTTATAGAGATCAATTCGACGAGGTATTATGAGAAAAATATCAGGTTAAGCAAACTGCTAATTTGAAATCAAAAAATCTGTGGTTCATGCTTGAATATAATTTGTACTTTTCTATTTCTGTGTTATAAAAATATCATCTATATTTTAATATACTTATCATGTTTTTGTCTAAAGCCCATCTATGTCTGGTTCATCAATTCTATGCCTTAGAGGTCAATGTCTCTATGGTCGATTGGCGACGTCCTTATTTTGGACAATCTGGCGCTTTGGATGAGAAAATCAAGATATTCCATTTGTAATATACCCCCTGATTTTCATAACAAGCCGCCATAAAACGCGGCTTTTTTTATGCCCTTTTAAAACACAAAAACCAAACTTTCTGGAGCTTTATATGAAGCCATTATTTGAACAACAGAGTATATCCACCCCGCAGATTCAGCCGGCTGTAGCACCCTCTTTAACTCCAACTCGCCTTGCTACAGCCGGCCAATTTATTGCTGTCGTCATTATTTGGTCACTTACTCCTCTCGCGGCCGTCTGGACAGTACAAGAAATTCACTGGGCATGGGGGTTATTTATTCGATTCAGTTTGGCGATTCCAATTGCCTTACTCTGTCTACGATTTTTTCGTTTAAAACTCATCTTTAGTAAAAAAGCTATTTTAAGTTATTGTGCCGGAGCCATTGGCTTATTTGGTTCTATGGCCTTTTGCTATATGGGCGCAGATAAAGTCCCCTCTGCCATTATTTCAATTATTTACGGGACTTCTCCGTTAGTGTCTGGACTCATCAGCTCTTTTTTATTAGGACGTGAACGTTTTTCAGCATGGCAGTGGCTTGGGCTGGGTATCGCTCTTATCGGGATGGGCTTTACTTTAGGACTGTCTTCATCAGGTTTTCAGCTCAACCGCATTGGCATTATGTTAGAGCTGATTGCGATGCTTTTTTATGTATTGTCGACTTTTGCTGTAAAATCTGTCGGAGCACATATTCCGCCAATTACACAAATGACAGGTGCTACTCTTGTTTCATGGGTCGGTTATATATGCCTGTTACCTTTCTTTTGGTCACATCTTCCAACTGAATTTCCGAGCCTTAAAATTTCAATAGCGGTGCTCTACAGTGCAGTCTTTTCATCTGTGCTTGCCATGATTTTCTATTATCAACTCATCAAAGTCCTACAACCGACCACTGTATTACTCATTACCATTATTACCCCAGTTTTAGCTACATTTTGGGGAACATGGTTCAACCATGAACAGCTCAGCTCACATCTTATTTTAGGTTTAACGCTGTTATGCTTAGGATTACTGATGTATTCACGTCATCCAACATAATGTTTTATAACCTGATTGAGGCCACTCATCAGGTTATTTCCCCCCTCATATTTATATTAATCTTAAGAATAAAAGTTTAGTTTTATTTTGATCCTTGCTTCTATTTTTGTTTACGAAGTAGTCTATAAATTGTATTTGACAGTTTTCTAACGATCGTTTAAAAACTTATTAAAGACAAATAAAGGACATCACGACATGTCAAATCAAGAAGGAAAAGTTAGCCGTGAAACTCGCGGACATATTTTTTTAATTGGACTAGATCGGGCAGCAAAACGTAATGCCTTTGATAGCCACCTGATTAAAGATTTATCACTAGCGCTCACCGAATATGAAAATAATGATGAGCTGCGCTGTGCAGTAATATTTGCCCATGGTGACCATTTTACTGCTGGTTTAGATCTCGTAGAGTTACAACCTAAGCTTGCTACAGGTGTTTTTGATTTTAGTGATGAAGAAGTAAACCCTTGGGGGACTGTGGGTCGAAAACTGAGTAAACCTTTAATTGTTGCAGTACAAGGCTATTGTTATACCGCTGGGATTGAACTCTTTCTAAATGCAGACATTGCTTTAGCAAGTGAAAACACTCAGTTTGCACAAATGGAAGTTCAGCGCGGCATCTTACCTTTTGGTGGGGCAACAGCACGCTTTACACAAGCCGCGGGTTGGGCCAAGGCCATGCGCTATTTACTGACAGGTGACCCTTTTGATGCAAAAGCCGCCTTGGATATGAACCTGATTACAGAAATATGCCCTGAAGGTACGGAGCTCAACCGTGCCATCGAGTTAGCTGAACATATCGCTCAAGCGGCTCCTCTAGCGGTTAAAGCTACCCTAGCTTCAGCACGTGAAGCCATCAATGAAGGTTATCAAGCTGCATTTAGCCAGTTACAGAGTCATCTCCATCCGCTACTAAAAACTGAAGATGTACAAGAAGGAGTTTTTGCCATGTTGCAAAAAAGACCTCCTGTTTTTAAAGGTAAATAAGGCTTAATTAATCAAGCAAGAAAAATAAAGAGAAAAGCAATGCAATTAGCAACTCACACTAATGATCAGCTTAGCCAAAATGTACAATTTCCAGCTTTAGATGGCTATCAACTCAAGGGCACTCGCTACTTTACGATGACAGCAGCTAAAGCCAATATTGTCGTTGCTGGAGCAACGGGCGTCCCACATGAATTTTACCGTCGCTTTGCTGAATATATGACGCAATATGGTTATCAAGTATTCACCTTTGATTATCGAGGTGTGGGGAAATCGAGTCCAAAATCTTTAAAAGGATTTGATATGTCTTATTTAGACTGGGGACAATATGACTTAGCAGGTGCTATCGAATATTTATCACAAGAACCCCTACCTCTTTTAATGGTGGGTCACTCTTACGGCGGTCATGCACTAGGGCTATTACCTAATCATGATAAATTATTGGCCTGCTACACGTTTGGCACTGGGGCTGGCTGGCACGGCTATATGCCGCTTAAAGAACGTTTTAAAGTTCAAGTGGTGTGGAATATTGTGTTTCCACCTATCGTTGCTGTGACAGGTTATTTGCCTTGGAGCAAATTTAATATGGGTTCTGATTTACCTCTAAATGTTTATAAACAGTGGCGTAAATGGTGTAAAAATCCTAAGTATTTTTTTGCTGACCCAGAACAGCAACATTTAATTGAACAATATGCTTCTGTCAAAACACCAATTTATGCAGTATCGGCACTTGATGATGATTGGGCTTTACCCGCTTCTTGTCGTGCATTTATGCAGCATTATCGACAAGCTCCGGTCACATATATCAGCCTTCAACCTCAAGATGTTTCTATGAAAAAAATTGGGCATATGGGCTACTTTAAAAAAGATGCTGAACAGATCTGGAGTAAAATCCGTACTACTTTTGATGATTTGGTACAAGCCTGATTTATATTTTGGATAATTTAAGATGAGACCGCAAAAACTTGCGAAAGAAGACTTGCTCAAGCACTGTGCTTTGCAGTTTAAAACCTATGGTTACGCAGGCACCAGTATGGACATGCTGGCAAAGGCTTGCGGCCTAACCAAAGCTTCTTTTTATTATTATTATCCCAACAAGGAAGCACTATTGCTTGAAGTGCTCAATAGCACTCATCAGTATTTGATTCATTCTTTATTTGGAAATACGGTAAAGTCCGAACTCTCAGCCATTGAACGGTTTGAGCAAATGCATGAGCGTGCTATTCATTTTTTTACACAAGGTGTTAACGGCTGCTTAATAGGTATCATTTCTATGGAAGCAGCATATGGCTCACCTAAAATTTTAGCCAAAATACGCAGCATTTTTGAGGACTGGCAACGTGCAATCCAATCTATTTTTGCGAAGAGCCTTGCTCAAGATCAAGCAGAGATTTTAGCAAAACAAAGTATTGCTGATTATGAAGGTGCGATCTTGATGTACCGTGTCACCCATGATGAGTTTTATATTAATCAAGTCAAACAACGTATTCTTGGATTTCTCAGTTCATAAAAAATAAAGCCCACTTGAAGTGGGCTTTATTTTTTAATCAGGCTTATTCAACTCTAACGATTTTTCCTAGTTCATCGTGGTGAACGACTGTAATTTTTTGGCTACGTCCCTGCTCAATTTCATGTTCAGGTAAATCAAAATAGCGTGCATAATCATCAGTCTGTTTCATTTTAAGCGCATTACCACCGACACGACGCTCAGGTAGCACATGGCTCCACAACAATAAACAAATTGCACAAGCAATTAATGCTGTAAGACCATGCTCAATTCCTACACCAAAGGCACTAAATAAGCGGTGTACCAAATGAGTTTTTTGTAGTTCAACCAATAGCCATACAAACACGAACGGACGCCACAACAACAACCAAACCGCCCACATCATGGCTGTGCTTGTTGTAGAAGCATAGCGTTTATGCCATGGTAATTGACGGCGTAAATCAATAATCAACGAATCTGTCTTCATTTCTCTCTTTACCTAACGGAGTGCTGTGCTTTTTCCCCAGACATCAATACAGCACGATCTTTAAAATCTCATGACTCTTGCATTTCATCTAACGAATGCCCCGATCCGGGCTCACCCAACGTGCTCGTTTCTCATCTCCACGTCGTAAGACTTTTGGAAATGCCACAATGGTTGCCGAAATCGTAATTAACCAAAAGACTAGCGGGTACCAAATCATCCAGAAATAATTTTTTCCTAGGTTTGGTTCATAACGACTATCCATCCATTTGCTTAAAGCAAACTGAATTAGACAAGTTGCCCCCAATAAAATACCGCTACCATACGGTAAAAATGGAGAGCTCACAACGGCTAGTGCTGGTACTGGTAAAATAAAATGTGCCAACCACAATAAAGCCATCGCTAGCATTAAATATGACCAGACTAATGTTAAGCAAAGCTCAAACATTAAAGGCCATAAAAAATTCAATTTTGGTTTGGTGAACACATCAATATTTTTAATTAATACTTGTGCGCCACCCATTGCCCAGCGTAAACGTTGTTTCCACAACCCATTTAAGGTTTCAGGCATTAAAATCCAAACCAAGGCATTCGGTTCAAACTCAATATCCCAACCTGCACGCTGTAATTTCCAAGTAATATCGATATCTTCAGTCAACATATTGGGTGACCAATAGTCGACTTGGTGAACGGCGCTTTTACGAAAAGCGGTAATCACGCCTGATACAGTAAACAAGCGACCAAAGGTACGTTGTGCACGTTTAATCATGCCTACAATCGAAGAAAACTCACCGACCTGAATACGCCCTAATAAAGTTGAGCGAGTGCGGATACGCGGGTTTCCTGTCACCGCTGCAACAGTCGGATTTTCAAGAAAATGACGAATCATCCACTTTGCTGCATGTGGATCAAGTAAAGCATCACCATCAATACCAATTAAAAACTCGGCATCGGTCATTAAGCTTCCGGCTTGCAACCCCATGGCTTTACCTTGGTTTTGAGCCAAATGAACAACACGCAGTTTTTCATGTTGTTCAGCTAAACGGTCGAGTACTTCGCCGGTATTGTCTGAGCTACCATCATTAATCGCGATGACTTCAAAATGAGGATAATCCAGTTTTAAAGCATGGCTAATGGTTTCTTCTGCATTATCCCCTTCATTAAAACAAGGAACTAATACAGCGACTTTTGGATAACTTTCTAATGGAGCTGGTTGATCGTAAGGCGGAGCCTGACGTTCTTTCCAATAGAAAATGATCGCCCCCATCATCCATAAATACGACATGAATAACGGATAATAAAAAACGAATTTTAAGGCATGCGACCATATTGCAGCAAAGATTGTCATGTTTCAGCCCCGACTACGGCACAAGACGAGATGATTTTTCAGCAAATGCTTTATGCATTACGTCAACATCCGGATGATCTTTAATTGGGTCATCTGGGTAATAACCGACATGCATTACACCTTGCTGATAAAGAGAATGAATTGTTGCTGCCATTTCAGCTGAAGGTACCTTTTCGTTTTTACGCCAGTCGGTTGCCTGTAATTCAAAAACAGTTTTCTTGATGCCATTCGGGTATTGTTTTACCCGATCAACCATATCTTTATAGAATTGATCAGCATTATCGACCTGTTCCATATAAGGCATTGCCATAATAGCTGTAAAATCATAACGCTTTAATGACTCTTCAAGAGATTGAGAGTACCAATTTTCCGCATATGGTTTTAAAGCAACTTGAGCATATAAATTGCGTGCAGTCATCAAGAACGGTTCATATTGTCGCACGTCATCAACGAGTTGCATCGCAAAATCATCTAGATATTTTGTCTTATATGCAGTCCACTTTTGCAAGTCTTGATCGTTTTCACGGATTTTTGCTAAATCTGTTGGTAAGCCTTGTTTCGCATAGGCTTTTAAAGCATCAGGGCTTGCATCTTCATAATCAGATAATGTCACGTCATCATGGAACAAGAGGCCATTAAATGGCGTTGATTTAGCTAAATCCTGATAAATTTCACGAATCGTTTGACGTGCATCGGCTGAGAATGGACTTAAACGGATATACCCCATATTAAGGTGTTCACCTGTTTTTTCCTGCTGAGTCACCACCAAGTCCTTAGAAACAGGATCAGTTTTTGGTAGTTCCCACGCCAATAACGGCATCCATGCATAAATACGGCTTACAGATGTACGCGTTTGAATTTGCCATGCAACACGGTTAAATAAGTCTGCACGCATTGGAATATGACGGTTTGGGAAATAAACCATATCAGCAGAACCATTCGCATCTGGATCTGAAAATGCCTGTAAATAAACTGTATTTACACCCATGCCATTAATTCGATCTAACAAGTGCCCTAAATTACGTTCTTGCTGTTTCGGGTCTGGGTCATAAATATAGTCCAGATCAATATGCATGATTTTTTGCGGACGATTATTATCCGTTAAATTTAATTCACGGTTTTTGATTTCCTGAGCTAAATCATCAGTTGTCATTCCGCCTTCTACCAAAATACGGCTCATATTTTGTAGAGATTGTTTTGCATGGTCTGCCCCATCATCAAGCGTAATGGTCACTGGCATGCCCAATTTTTTTGCAATTTGAACAGTTTGCATATTATAGCGACCATATGGCCACACCATAATACGTGGTGAACGTAAGCCATGCGCTTTTAATAAGTCATTATTCTTTTTCAGGTCGTTATAAATTCGTGCCTGATATTGTGCATCGTTCTCATATGTTTGTGTTTTAACATCATAAAAACGTGTGGTCGCAGCAGGTTCAGAGTTGCCTTGCGGGTTTCCTGTAATACCACGATGCAAATGATAGCTGTGATTGGCGATTTCGACTAAACCGCTGTCTTGCATCTCTTTAAGCTCATTCCAGCTCAAGATCTTATCGCGAGAGATTTCTTCGCCAGAGAAGTCAACTTTTTGGCCAGCTTTTGGTTCTAACCATGAACCGACTACGGCCAAAACAACCGGAATCTTTTTTGCCTTAATAACAGGATATGCATTTTGATAAAAAGACTGATAACCATCATCTACGGTCAATAATACTGGCTTAGTCGGCAGTTGATATTTACCTTGATGCGCACGAATTAATTGATCAACGGTAATAAAATGGAAACCATTCTTTTGCAACCATTCAACGTGCTGTGTAAATTGTTGAGTCGTGACCGCATACTCAGGAATCATTGCATTTTTTGTATCAGTAATTTCATGATAGCCAATGACCGTAAGTGTTGAAGCATCAATTTTTTGTGGTTTAGCCAATGCCATACCAGACATACCAGTAAGGGCTAATCCAAGCGTAAGATTCAACAAAGGAGATGCAAAGCGGATAGTCATGAAATAGCGTCTCAATAACAATATAGATTATTTATGTGAAATTTGATGTTAAGACGCAAAATTTCTGAAATTTGGTCTTAATATCATCCTGCCCACAAATGAACAGTTTTTCAGTCAGCATTTATAATCAAATAACCTGAAAATAAGCTTAAATATTCAAAAAGCTAAAATATAAATTATGAATGTATTTATATTTAAAGCTCATATAAACAAGAAAGCCCCCTAAAGGGCTTTAAGTTTTTCGCTAGCCACGGGTTTTGACATCAAACAATTCAATTTCAAAAATTAAATTAGAATTGGCTGGAATAATCTTACCCATTTTACGCTCACCATATGCTAAATGAGCAGGCACGATTAATTTACGTTTACCGCCAACTTTCATTCCCATAATGCCTTGGTCCCAGCCTTTAATGACACGGCCTGTTCCAATCACGCATTCAAAATAATTACCGCGGTCAATTGAAGAGTCAAATTTTGTACCGTCTTCTAACCAACCTGTATAGTGAGTCGTAATCAAAGCGCCTTTAACCGCTTCTTTACCTTCACCTACTTTTAAATCGATAATTTCTAATTCATTTGACATGGTTTACCCCTTAAACAGAATCTTTAAATAGCAACTGGTACTTAGTGTACCAATTGAATCTGTAGAATTTGTTGCGCTTTTCTATTTTACTGTAACTGTGTCCACACGACATTTGCCTGACCCTTTTCACCTAAAAGAGTCCACTCTGTATCCATCACATTTAACTGTAGCTGCATGGTACGTTCACACAGTTGTTCTAGCTCAGCTGTGCTTTGAGGGGCAATTTGCCAAACCTGAACGTTACTTAACGTTTTAATTTTGCTATTTCTCTTCCACCACTCTTCGACTTGTGTGCCATACACAACAATCGCAACTGTTTTACAGCGTGCACTCGCTTTTTTAACTTTATCTTCCGAAGGTAAGCCCACTTCAATCCATGTTTCTAACTGACCCGTTAAATCTTTTTGCCATAACGCTGGTTCATCAGTTTCAAAAAGATCTTTTGTAAACTCAAGCTCATCACTTGCAAAACGGGCAAAGGCCATTAAACGAACCATTAATCGTTCTAATGTTTCAGAAGGATGCAAGGCAAGCGTCAGTTGGTAATCACCATAAATATGGTCATCCATATTCGCAATATTCAAGTCTGCCTTATAAATTGTTGCTTTAAGCGCCATGATTAATATGTTCCAAAATTTGGCGCTAAGGATACTCGATTTTAGCTAAAAATTATAAAAAAACTGAGTAATGCAAAACATCACGATGGTGAAATTTGCATATTCTTCCAAAACGCTCCACTTATTTTAGAGTTGGCTGGCTTTTTGCTTAAAAGAGATATTCTCCTCTTCCGAAAATTGATGACTTATGTGGCAAAAGCTCAAGCGTAGTTTATTTTTACAGGTTCTTTGTGCTCTCTTTCTTGGTGTTGCAGTTGGAGCTGGTTTTCATGATTTCTCCCTATCTTTAAAGCCATTGGGTGATGGTTTTATTTCTTTAATTAAGATGCTGATTGCACCAATTGTGTTTTGTGTGGTTGTACTCGGTATTTATGGTGCAAATGACATCAAAAAAATGGGCAAAGTCGGTGCAAAAACCATTCTGTATTTTGAAGTGGTCACCAGTATTGCTTTAGTTTTAGGCATTATTGTGGCCTATGTATTTAAACCTGGCGTTGGCATGAACATCGATATCAGCCATTTAGATGCAAAAGATTTAAGCACCTATACCGAACGTGCACATGAAATGCACACAGGTTCGGAATTTCTGCTCAATATTATTCCAAAAACCTTCACGGCTGCTTTTGCAAACGGCGATATTTTACAAGTTTTATTAATCGCTATTTTATTTGGTGTAGCACTACTTTTAATTCCTAAACATTTGGCAGAGCTGGTACGTCAGGCTTTGGAAGCTTTTTCTGAAGTCTTCTTTAAAATTATGGGACTGATTATTCGTTTAGCGCCTATTGGTGTGTTCGGATCAGTGGCCTATACCACTGCCAAATTTGGTTTAGATTCACTTCTACAATTGGGTTATTTAGTTTTACTGTTTTATGCAACCTGCATTTTATTTGTCGTTATTGTTTTAGGTTCAATTTTAAAACTTGCCGGTCTCAACATCTTCAAATTTGTGGCTTATTTTAAAGATGAATTAGCCATTGTTTTAGGTACAGCATCTTCTGACTCTGTTCTTCCTCAAATTATGAAAAAGCTTAAAAATTTGGGAATTAAAGATTCAACTGTAGGACTGGTTATTCCAACTGGTTATTCCTTTAACCTAGATGGATTCTCAATTTACTTAACTTTAGCTGTTATTTTTATTGCACAAGCCTGCAATATTGATTTATCTACGCACGACTTGTTGGCTATTTTATTAGTTTCGCTCATTACTTCTAAAGGTGCACACGGTATTCCCGGCTCAGCTTTAGTTATTCTTGCAGCCACGCTTTCTGTTATTCCAAGCCTACCTGCGATTGGTCTAGTACTTCTACTTTCAGTCGACTGGTTCATTGGCATTATTCGTGCCTGCACCAACTTGATTGGTAACTGTGTTGCGGCCGTAGTGATTGCGCATTGGGAAAAAGATATTGACCATGCTCAAGCTAAAGCCGTGCTAAATACCAAACCTTAAATCCGTTCTAGAGAACATTGAATCATCTTTTTCTCAATGTTCTCTAGTCTTCAATTCGGCAATTCAACAAATCTGTTTCAAATGCCAACCAATCGTGTTCATGTTGGCTAATCATTTCAATCCGGTTATCAATTCCCTCTTCGCCAGACTTATAATTAAATTGCTGCGGATTAAAGTTAAAGGTTTTCCAACCTTGATCCGTATTAAAAATTCCCTTAATTCGCAGCCAATCTTTTTGTGCACATAACACATCGAGCAAAGCATAAAACTCAAACTTCCAGCGTTTAGGCAATTTCCAACCCGCAACAATATAACCTTGTGCCGACTCGACATAATGATAAGGTAACTGCTGAATTTCTTTCACGACCTCAGTTTCAGTCATTTGTTTTTGAAGTTTAAGTAAAGGTTGAATAGAGCGTTCGGTTAAACGAGCAGCCACATCAATTTTATTTAAGGCTAACTGACCATGTTCAGTTTTAATCCACTCTTGTTGATAAGGCTGATATTCTTCTTTTAATAACCCAAGTGCCTGATCATCTTCAAAAGTCATCACATCAGTATGTGACACCACCACAATTTGGGCAGCTTTTAACTGATCTTCATAAAGGTTTTGCTTTACCCAGTTTGTATCATGCAAACGGCTACCATCTACAACTGTGACTAATGCTCGCATGGCTAAACTACTTTGCCAATGCGGTTCAGTCAGTTGATCAAATAACTGCGAAGGATGCCCAAGACCAGTCGGTTCAATAAATAGTCGGTCTGGCTTTTGTTCACTCAATAGACGAGCTAAAGCAATATGCATAGGCAATTGACTGCTACAACATAAGCAACCACCTAATAATTCTCTGACTGCATATCCCTCATCTTGAGGTAAGAGTTGTTGATCTACTCCAATTTGCCCAAACTCATTCATTAATACAGCCCAGACCTCATCTTTAGGCTTCTGACTTAATAAATGCTGCAATAACGTGGTTTTTCCCGCCCCTAAAAAACCGGAAATAATATGGGTAGGAACAGTTTTTTGGGCAATAAATTTCACGAGTCACTCAAATTGGAACGGTCTAAAACATTTTAGGTATATCACTCTTTTTTGTCATGTAAATGATTTTTAAACTTGGCCGATGATTTTTTAATTTTTACTTAACAAACCAAAAATGAGAATTACATCTCATTTAAAATCTAAATTAACTTTAGATAACTACAATTCAAACGGAATATTCTATTTATGCACATTCACAATTCATGCCAGAGTGTTAGGTTTACGTAACACAATTGGTTTTTTTTCACTCAATAAGAAATATTTTTACACATTTTAAGGTGTATTTAAGCCGGTTAACTTTACAGATTCCGCACATAAACGGTCCGTATATTTCATATTGTTAAGATAGGCGTAATAGATTGTTAAGTTAATTGATGTAATCCCAAGCTCGGCTTAGCATGTGTCCTAGCTTAGTCATTCAGCCATATACGTTTCGTGTAGGTATGAACGATTAGGTTTGATTTACTTTTTTAATGAATTTAAGGATGCCATAAAATGAAATTAGCTAAGACTCTACTTGCAACAACTTTAGCTTTAACTGCAGTATCAACTTTCGCTGCTTCTAAACATGAACAAGCACACAGCACTGCTGGTGAAGAGAAAGTTGTTGTTTCAACTCAAGAACAAGCAAACGCTGCATCTGATGCTGTAGGTTCTGCTTCTGAAGCTGCTCCTGCAGCTCGTTAATTCTCTCAGCACTCTCCTCCAAGCTCAGAGATAATTTTACTGAAATGAAAAATGGATGCTGAATTTCAGTAAAGAAGAAAAGGATCGAACCATGCTGCGGTTCGATCCTTTTTTTTAAGAAGATTTCTTATACATACTACAAGATGGGTTGTGATTTTCTTGTAGACGTAAAACCTTACGGTGCTCGGCTGCTTCAAAGCGGCAACGTTTCCACTCAGTATTTAGATTTAATTGAGGCACTTCACATGGCTTGCTCTGTTCATCAACAGCAACCATGGTGAAATAACAGCTATTGGTATGGCGCACTGTACGCTTCTGGATATTTTGGGCTTCAACGCGTATTCCCACTTCCATTGAAGTACGGCCTACATGGTTAACACTTGCCAAGAAGGTTACCAGCTCACCTACATAAATAGGTTCTTTAAAATTCACCTT
This sequence comes from Acinetobacter sp. V91_7, assembly GCF_031799075.1. NCBI lineage: Bacteria > Pseudomonadati > Pseudomonadota > Gammaproteobacteria > Moraxellales > Moraxellaceae > Acinetobacter > Acinetobacter sp. V91_7. The sequence goes on along the minus strand of NZ_JAVQNT010000045.1, from coordinate 83,442 downwards.
ATCTACAGATAAAGTCACCACGTAGCCACCCGAATAACGACTCGCACAAGCGTAAGCGACTTGGTCTAGTAATTTTAGAATCGTACCACCATGAACATTACCTGAAAAATTTGCCATATCAGGCGTCATCAAAACTGACATCGTCAATTCAGACTGATCATCAGTTGCTGTGGTTATTTCATCTAATGTAGGCATAGCTCAACTCTGTGTCTTAAAACAAGCTCAGTCAACATTATGGTTGATAATTCACAAAAAAAACATGATTAAATCCACAACATGGCATTGTATTTTTTAATATCTCTGATTGTTTTTTAAAATCTAATTTTTTAAAGCATTATTTTTAAAGTTATTTTTTATAGCTGCATTATTTATTTTAAAGTTTTATAGAACATGCTATGCCATTTTTTCCACGCTTAATGGCATAGCAGGGTCTTACAGATCACTCGCTATACTTTAGTAATAACGCCTGTCACACCATTAATAATCATATCAATGGCGATCGTTCCGATTAATAAAGCAGATAAACGTCCCACAATATCGAAATAACGGTCGATATGCTTGGCATGTTTATAGCGTAAATGATCATGTGAAAATTTCATCAAAATCAAAATACTACAGGTTAAAAACAAGGTGAAAGCAATCACTAGGGCTGCCTCACCAATTGACATTTCAATGCCTGTAACCACAGCAGCACTGATGGTTCCCGGACCAATCATAAATGGCATTGCAATGGTGCCAGCCAGATGTTCTGGCGCTCCACGCATTTCACCAATCGTATCGGCACCCTGAAAAACATAGCGATAGCCAATGACCAAAAAGATAAGGCCTCCAAAAATCTGGAAGGCTTCAAAACGTACATTCAGATATTTACTAAAAATTGTTTCGCCGCCCCATGCAAATAGCATGAACACGACAAAAGCAATCAAGCTTCCCTGAATTAGTGCTTTATTAAACACCTTTGTTTCTGAATGGCGGATTAGGCCAATCATATAAATGCTCATTAAAAATGGATTGAGCAAAGAGAAAAATAAAGCAAAAGAATGTAGATAAGGAGAAGCCATGCATTGTCCTCTTAAGCTTGTGGATCTGGGAACAAAGGTCGGTTCCCTGGGCTAATACGATTAATATGTAAGAACGTCATATGTCTTTCATATTTATCTAAAATGTCATTAATAACCTGTTCCTTACCGTAACCAACGAGGTCGTTATCTTGAGAGCCATCATAAAGATACGTTTCAAGTCGGTAATAGAACTGTTTACCCCGTTTCACACGTTGACTGAAATTCGGTGCGCTATAGCGTACAGGCCAGATCTGGTAAACAAAGTTTTGTTCTTCTTCCAAATGAATTGTGAAGTCGAGATGGTAAAGCGTGTCTTCATCTTCGAGTAGCGTTTGCTGCACATCCACATTCATTCCCTGCTTAATAAGTTCATCAGCAACGGCCTGAACTGCTGGTCGGCAGACAGTGTCCAACATGCGCAGAGTTTCAGTGGTTCCCGGATGATGCATCACTCGGGTTAAACGCTGCTTCCAATTCAAAATATCAACATTACCAACCACTGGAGCTGCATTCATGCTGCGGCTGGCCTGCCTGTAATCTTCAAGTCTTAGCGATTTATAAAGTCCTGCCATGACAAGGAACATCACAAAACTAAACGGCAATCCCATAATGATGGTTGCGTTTTGCAAAGCCGTAATCCCGTTGGTCATCAGCATTGCCAGTGTGAGTAAACCAATAGCAATTGCCCAAAACACACTCAACCAACGCGGAGCATCATTATCAATATGCGTTAACTTGGTGGTGAAGTTCCCTAGAACCAGCGCTCCCGAATCGGCAGAAGTCACATAAAACAAAAGCCCTGTTACGGTGGCAATTGAAGCAATAAACGTAAAGCCTGGATATTGTGCTAACAAATCATAAAAACCATGAGCCGGATTCGCCAACACAGTAGCAGCTAAGGTTTGGTTCCCTTCAAAAATAACGCTGTGCAACGCACTATTACCAAAAATAGATAACCACGTGATCGTAAATAAAAGTGGGATAATTAAAGTACCAGACACAAACTCACGAATGGTACGCCCTCTTGAGATACGCGCCAGAAAAAGTCCTACAAATGGAGACCACGCAATCCACCATGCCCAGAAGAATAAAGTCCAGCTACTCATCCACTCTTTAGGCTGTTCAAACGCAAAACTTTGTAAGGCCAAAGACGGGAAACGACTTAAGTAATCACCAACATTTTGAACAAGGGCATTGAGTAAAAACTCAGTATTTCCCAAGAACAAGATAAACAGTAAAAGGCCAATCGAAACATAAATATTGATTTCAGATAGAATCCGCAGGCCTTTATTAACGCCTGATGTCACCGAAATAATACTAATACCAACTGCGATGGCAATCAGGCCAAACTGCATCCAGATATTCTCTGGCAGTCCTAATAAAACATGTAAACCATAGTTCAGCTGTACTACGCCAATCCCACAGGTGGTCGCAATACCAAAAATTGTCCCGATAACGGCAGCCGTATCAACACTATGCCCGATTACACCATTAATTCTTTGACCAAAAATTGGGTAGAGTGCAGAGCGAATGGTAAGCGGCAGATTATAACGATAGCTAAAATATCCCAATGACATGCCAATCAAGGCATACATACACCAACCAGTTAAACCATAGTGGAACAATGTCCAGACCATACTTTGACGTGCAGCTTCATAAGTCTGAGCTGCACCTACTGGCGGTTGCATATAATGAGATAAAGGCTCAGCGACCGAGAAGAACATTAAATCGATACCGATACCGGCCGAAAACAGCATGGCAGACCAACTGAGTAAACTAAACTCAGGTTTTGAATGCTTAGGTCCTAATTTAATACTGCCATATCTTGAACAGGCAATAAAAATCACAAACGCCATGTAAAGTGTTGCGGCAAGCAAGTAATACCAACCAAAGGTTGAAGTTACCCACTGAAGTACGGTGTTCATGATTCGGTTTGAAAAATCGTTGAACAAAAACGTGACGAGAGAAAAAATTAAAATAAGTACAGCTGAAAAATAAAAAACCACACGGTTGAGCGGGTCTTTTTTAGATTTAGATAATGTTAAATCATCAACTGCTCTTGGATTATCTGTTGCCATACAATCCTCAAGGAATAAAAATAAAAACAAAATATTTAATTTCGTCTTTTCACTCTTAGTTAAAACAATGAAAAGACGACTTTAAACGCAAAAAAATAATATATAGATGTGATCGGTTGAGGTTATAAAACCTCAGTCACTTTATTCTGGTCACAGTTCGATGGGACCGAAATGTCTTTTGAAACAGCTAACTGCTTTTTCACTAATTGAGGGTCAAAATCATCTTGCTTTAACGCTTTGGCTAAGCCAAACATATAAAGCAAAATAATGACTGAAAATGGTAAACCACATAACACCACAGCGCTTTGCATGGAGTTAAAACTACCGGCTAGTAACAAGCCAATACTTACAATGGTAATTACCACAGACCAAAAGACGCGTAACCAGATCGGTGAATCACTATCATTGGTGCCCCCTTTTGAGGACAAATTAGCGATCATTAGTGTACCAGAGCCAACTGGTGTCAAAAATAAAACGAAACAAATTACAACAACAATGCCAGCAACATAAGGATTAAATGGTAGATATTCGAGTAGCTTAAATAAAGATAATGACGGATCAGTTAAGACCATATCACCCAAAACTTTCTGTTTTTGGTTCAAGATAAAGTAAATTGCCGTATTTCCAAAAACCGAGATCCAAGCCAGCGTAAAGCCTAATGGAATCAGGCATACACCCAGAATAACTTCTCGAATTGTACGTCCTTTTGAAATACGGGCAATAAACATCCCTACAAAAGGTGCCCAAGCAATCCACCATGCCCAATAAAATACTGTCCACGAACCTAACCAACCACTTGCCTTCTGGTTGTATAAATACATATCAAAGCTTTTACCAATAAAATTGCTTAGATAATCACCCGTATTTTGCACAAGACCATTTAATAAATGATTTGTAGGACCTGTTAAAAATACAAATAAAAGTAAGGCATACAGTAGACGTAAATTAATACGAGATAACCATGCCAGACCTTTTTCGATGCCGACCACTGTCGTAATCGTGGCAACAAACATCATGACCAGAACAGCAGTAATTAAGGTCACAGAGTTATCAGGAATTTGGGGAAGTAAATAGCAAATGCCAGATACGAGTACCAGAGCACCAATTCCTAAATTGGTGACCAAGGAAATAACCGTTGCTAAAATTCCAAAACCATCAACAAAATCTCCCACTAAGCCATGAACACGCTCTCCAAAAATTGGATAAAGCGCTGAACGTAATGCTAAGGGCAAGTCTTGTCTAAAAGCGAAATAACCTAGAGTGACTCCAAGCAATGCATAGAGTACCCAGCCATGAATCCCCCAATGCAAAAAGCTATAGGTCATGGCATTTCGGGCAGCTTGAATGGTTCCGGCCTCACCTTCTGGTGGTTTCAAGAAGTGATCAACAGGTTCGGCAACACCATAGTAAAGTAAGGCAATACCAATCCCTGCCGAGAACAGCATTGAAGTCCATGCCAAATAAGTAAACTCGGGTTTGTCGTCGTCTTTTCCTAAGGGAATCTGCCCTACTTTTGAAAAAGCGAGCCAAGCCACAAAGCCCAAGCACAGCACAATAACCAACATGTAATACCACCCGAAAAAGTGATTTACTTGCTCTTGTATATAGGTCAACCAAAACTGACTTTTTTCTGGAAACAGCACAAAAAGTAGGCCAAAAATGCCAATACTGATGGCCGAACTCCAAAATACAAAATGATTTAACCGAATATGGTCTGAAGAATATTTATCACTTTTCAACACCATCTTATTGCTCCTTGCAATCGGTGTATTTTCTCAAAATAACGTGATAAGTAATGTACTTATGCGCATCATCCTATCCTTAAGAATCTTCGATTTTACCTCTTTATTCCTAGTGGTAATCTTCAAAAATTCATTGATTTTTACATATCATACTTGTTATTGATTGAACGTTCAATCAATAACAAGTATGATAAAAAAAGTGCTATGATGCTCTGCAAGTTAACATGCTGAATTTAAAGCACCACTAAAAGTGCTGATGTGGAAAAACATGACAAAACGCAGAGTAAAACCAGAGCACGTGCGACGTGAAGAAATTATGAATGCCGCACTCGACGTAATTTATGAAGTGGGGTTATCCAATACCACCATTGCACAAATTGCAAAAAAAGCCGAGTTGTCGACCGGCATTGTCAGCCATTATTTTGGCGACAAACAAGGGTTGATAAATACCTGTATGCAAGAAATGCTGAATGTTCTGCGTCATAAAACCGAACAGTACAGAGCAGAAGCAGATTCGCATCCAGAGAGCCAGATTAAGGCGATTATCGACTCTAACTTTGACATTAGTCAGGTCAATGAAAAAGCAATGCGGGTCTGGTTAGACTTTTGGTCTGCAAGTATGCATGTACCAGACTTAAGCCGCTTGCAAAAGATTAATGATCAACGCCTGTACTCCAACTTGAAATTTTATTTTCTCAAGTTAATGAATGAGCAACAGGCCAGTGTTGCCGCTAGAGGGTTGGCAGCATTGATTGATGGATTATGGTTACGAGGCAGTTTAAGCCGTCATAACGAATTTGACAGCAATCTTGCCCGTTCCATTGCTTACGATTATGTACAAACGCAAGTGCAATTTGCGAATAAGCCTTTGCAGGAGAGACAAAATGAGTGATGTACAAGTTCAACAACTGTATATCCATGGACGCTACGTTAAAGCAACCAGTGGTAAAACATTTAATAGTATTAACCCTGCCAACGGCGAGACGATCGCAACTCTTCAGCAAGCATCTGAACAAGATATTGAAGCTGCTGTACAAAGTGCACAACAAGGACAAAAAATCTGGGCTGCCATGACTGCCATGGAACGCTCTCGTATTTTACGTCGCGCAGTCGACATTTTACGTGACCGTAATGATGAACTTGCCCGTCTTGAAACACTAGACACTGGTAAAGCCTACAGCGAAACATCTACAGTCGACATTGTGACTGGTGCAGATGTACTCGAATACTATGCAGGACTTGCAACTGCCATTCAGGGTGAACAAGTTCCGCTTCGCGAATCAAGTTTCTTTTATACACGCCGTGAACCTTTAGGCGTGGTTGCAGGTATTGGTGCCTGGAACTATCCAATTCAAATCGCTTTATGGAAATCTGCCCCTGCCCTTGCTGCCGGCAATGCCATGATTTTCAAACCTAGTGAAACCACCCCTCTTACTGCATTCAAACTTGCAGAAATCTATACAGAAGCTGGCTTACCAGACGGCGTATTCAACGTAGTTCAAGGGCCAGGTCGTGAAATTGGTCAGTGGCTCACTGAACATCCAGTAATTGAGAAAATCTCATTTACAGGTGGAGTTGAAACTGGCAAAAAAGTCATGGCAAGCGCGGCTGGTTCTACACTTAAAGAAGTGACCATGGAACTTGGTGGTAAGTCTCCACTGATTATTTGTGAAGATGCCGACCTTAATCGCGCAGCAGATATTGCTGTCATGGCGAACTTCTTTAGTTCAGGCCAAGTTTGTACCAACGGTACACGTGTTTTTGTTCCAAAATCTCTTTTAGCCGATTTTGAAAAAGCCGTTGTAGAGCGTGTAAAACGTATTCGCATTGGTGACCCAATGGCTGAAGAAACCAACTTCGGTCCACTCACCAGCTTCCCTCATATGGAAAAAGTTCTGTCTTTCATTGAGTCAGGCAAACAACAAGGCGCTAAAGTCTTAATTGGTGGTGGACGTGCAACAGAAGGTGACCTTGCTAAAGGCGCTTATATACTACCGACGGTATTTAGCGACTGCAATGACCAAATGGCAATTGTTCAAGAAGAAATTTTTGGACCAGTCATGAGCATCTTAAGCTACGAGACTGAAAAAGAAGTGATTCGTCGTGCTAATGACACAACCTTTGGTTTAGCTGCTGGCGTTGTCACTCAAGATATTAGCCGCGCTCATCGCATTATTCACCAGATTGAAGCTGGTATTTGCTGGATTAACACGTGGGGCGAATCGCCTGCCGAAATGCCAGTGGGTGGCTACAAACAATCTGGCGTGGGCCGTGAAAATGGCTTGACCACACTTGGACACTATACCCGTATCAAATCTATTCAAGTTGAACTTGGCGATTATCAAAGCATTTTTTAATGCCTCAATTGCCTTAAACACTTCAACCTAAATCACATATGCCGAGCAGTCTTTATAGATTGCTCAGGCAAACTGTTAGTAAAAAAAGGATAGTTATGAATATTAAAGAATATGATTACATTATTATTGGCGCAGGATCTGCCGGAAATGTACTCGCTGCGCGTCTTACTGAAGACAAAGATACCACCGTTTTACTACTAGAAGCGGGCGGACCAGATTATCGCTTGGATTTCCGTACACAAATGCCGGCAGCTTTGGCCTATCCTCTTCAAGGTCGTCGCTATAACTGGGCTTATTTAACCGACCCAGAACCACACATGAATAACCGCCGTATGGAATGTGGTCGTGGTAAAGGTTTAGGTGGCTCATCTTTAATTAATGGTATGTGCTATATCCGCGGTAATGCAATGGATTTAGAACAATGGGCAACCCATAAAGGCCTAGAAAACTGGTCTTATGCCGATTGTTTGCCATACTACAAAAAAGCCGAAACCCGTGATATTGGTGAAAATGACTACCATGGCGGCAATGGCCCTGTGTCAGTTGCAACACCAAAAAATGGCAATAATGTCTTGTTTCATGCCATGGTTGAAGCTGGCGTACAAGCAGGTTACCCGCGTACCGATGACTTAAATGGTTACCAGCAAGAAGGCTTCGGCCCAATGGACCGCACGGTAACGCCTAAAGGCCGCCGTTCAAGTACCGCACGTGGTTATCTGGATATGGCAAAAGGTCGTCCAAACCTGACCATTTTGACTCATGCAACCACCAATAAAATCTTGTTTAACCAAAAACAAGCAGTGGGTGTTGAGTACATCATTGGCGCAGATCAAAACAACTTACAACGTGCTTTGGTTAAACGCGAAGTCTTACTGTGTGCGGGTGCAATTGCTTCTCCACAAATTTTACAGCGCTCTGGTGTGGGTCAAAGTACCTTCTTAAAATCAATGGACATTGATGTCGTTCATGATTTGCCAGGTGTAGGTGAAAACCTGCAAGACCACTTGGAAATGTACCTACAATATAAATGTAAGCAACCCATTTCTTTATACCCTGCCTTGAAATGGTATAACCAACCTGCAATTGGTGCTGAGTGGTTATTTAATGGAACAGGTATTGGCGCAAGTAACCAGTTTGAAGCAGGCGGATTTATTCGTAGTTCAGATGAGTTCAAATGGCCAAACATTCAGTACCATTTCTTACCAGTTGCCATTAACTACAACGGTAGTAATGCAGTGAAAGAGCATGGTTTTCAGGCACACGTTGGTTCAATGCGTTCGCCTTCACGTGGCCGTATTAGACTTAAATCAAAAGATCCGTTTGAGCATCCAAGTATCTTGTTCAACTATATGTCGAGTGAACAAGACTGGCGTGAGTTCCGTGATGCGATTCGTATCACTCGAGAAATCATGCAGCAACCTGCTCTTGATCCATATCGTGGTGAAGAAATTAGTCCAGGCAAACATTTGCAAACAGATGCAGAGCTTGATGACTTTGTTCGTAACCATGCAGAAACGGCCTATCATCCGTCTTGTAGCTGTAAGATGGGTGAAGATGAAATGGCTGTCGTGGATGGTCAAGGCCGAGTCCATGGTATGCAAAGCTTACGTGTGGTTGATGCCTCGATCATGCCGCTTATTATTACCGGTAACTTAAATGCAACCACCATTATGATTGCCGAGAAAATTGCAGACCAAATTCGTGGACGTGAAGCATTACCACGTTCAACTGCACCATTCTATGTAGCCTCATAAAATCTTAAAGGGTATATTTCTTATGCAGAAATATACCCTTAATTTAATATTTATAATCCAAGCATTAATAAGAACGATGTATGACAGAAAATAAACTCTTCAAAAAAAGCTGTTTTGCATCAATATGGCATGAAACAAAAAATCATCTATCTTTATATACATATATTCTTCAAATGATTTAACTTTAATCAAATAAAATTTATTAATTATATTTCAAATAGTTAAATTAAAAAAATAATTGAAAATTATCTTATTAAAGCTTAAATTGATCAAATATAAATCATATTTATGATATTGATGAAACCCATTTATTATAAAAATTGTCTTGTCAATGCAAAATTGGTCTAAAATATAGAGTGTTTGCGATAATCCCAAGTAATTTTATTTTTTTATAAGTTCTCTGATTTTGAGAATTTACTTCGCATTTATATCCATTTTGTCTGGATACGCTGTCTAGGTTTCCTCACACCTTAAGTGACTCAAATAACTTATTTTAAGGTCCCCCTTACATGAAAAAGTTTTTGAAATACCTTCTGGTATTAATCATTCTTATTTTAATTGCAGGTATCGTTTTCTTGTTTAGACCGACGACGTCAAAACAAGTTCAAACTGCAAAAGATGAGCCAGTTGTTGATGCTGTTCTTGTTGGCGGCGGCATCATGAGTGCCACTCTCGGTACTTATTTCACTGAGCTTGAACCAAACTGGCAAATTCGTATGTATGAACGTCTTGACCAAGTTGCTCAAGAAAGTTCAAACGGCTTTAACAATGCCGGAACAGGCCACTCTGGCTTTATGGAAATGAACTATACCGAAGAGAAAAACGGTAAGATGGAAATTGTCAAAGCTGAAAAAGTTGCTTCTCAATTTGAAGTTGCTAAACAGTTTTGGTCATATCAGGTAAAACAAGGCGTTTTAGCTGAACCTAAATCATTCATTAACCCAGTTCCGCACATTGCTTTCGTTTGGGGCGATAACGTTCAATTCTTAGAAAAACGTTATGCTGCCATGATTCAAAGCCCGTTGTTCAAAGGTATGAAATTTACTGAAGACCCAGCTGTTATTAAACAATGGGCACCTTTAGTAATGAACGATCGTGACCCTAGTCAAAAAGTTGCAGCGACCCGTATGGATGTTGGCTCTGACGTAAACTATGGTTCTATCACTAAACAATTAGTGAATCGTTTAGACCAAAACCCTAATTTCAAATTACAGACTTCAACCGAAGTAACTGGCATCAGCCAAAATGATGACAAAACTTGGACTGTGTCTTTCAAAAATTTGAAAACTGGTAAAGTAGATCACGTTAAAACGCGTTTTGTATTTATTGGTGCAGGTGGTGCAGCAGTTAAATTATTGCAACTTACTGGTTTACCAGAAGCGAAACAATATGCTGGCTTCCCTGTCGGTGGTGAGTTCTTAATTACGGACAACCCAAAAATTACTGCAGAACACACAGCAAAAGTTTATGGCCGTGCTGAATTAGGTGCGCCTCCAATGTCTGTGCCACATATTGATACGCGTTATATCGACGGTAAAAAATATGTATTGTTTGGACCATTTGCTACGTATTCAAACAAGTTCCTGAAAAACGGTTCTCAGCTTGATTTACTTGCATCTACTAACAAAAACAACGTTTTACCAATGACTACTGTTGGCTTGGAAAACCTTGATCTTGTTAAATACTTGGTTAGCCAAGTCATGATGTCAGATGAAGACCGTCTAAATGAACTTCGTAAATACTACCCAGATGCGAAAGCTGAAGACTGGCGTTTAAGCCAAGGTGGTCAACGTGTTCAGATCATCAAAAAAGAACCGGGTAAACCAGCTACACTCCAATTCGGTACAGAAATCTTTGCGTCTAAAGATGGTGCTGTAACTGCATTGTTAGGTGCGTCTCCGGGTGCTTCGACTTCTCCATACATCATGCTTAACTTGCTTGAAAAAGCTTTCCCTGAGCAAACTGAAGGTAAATGGAATCAGAAGCTTCATGAAATTGTTGTTTCTTATAAACAAGACCTAAGCAAAGATCCTGTATTACTCGACAAAGTTCGTCAGTACACAAGTTCTACACTTGGCTTGAACTATACATCTCCGTTCAAAGCCGCAAACGATGAAACTGCTGCTGCCCCTGTTGCAAAAGCAAACTAAGTTTGATGATGTATAGGTAAAATTCCAAAAGGATGAATTTCGATTCGTCCTTTTGTTTTTTAAGACCTCAGTTGAGATATTTAGATTAGCTATGACGCCTTTAAACTTATCATCCCGCCTCTTTTCATTTTGTTTTAAGCTCGTGCTTGTTTTGCTACTGGCTTATCTTTTGTTAAGCGGTTTTTATATGTGGATGATTGGTGGTACAGCAATTTACGTCAGCTCAGCCTTGTTACTTGCCATCAATGCTTATGCATTTAAGCTCGGCAAATATCAAAAACTATTTTCAATTTTAAATATACTAATCAGTGCTGTCGCCTTATATTTTAGTACAACCCATTTATTTTTCTCTTCTGTTCAATTCTTAATATTTTTACCTGCTCTGTTTTTTGTGTCATTAGCTTTCACTCACGTCAAAAAAATTCGAAGCCTATATAAAGCTTTAATATTAACCAGCTTATTGATTTGGTCTGGCATACATTTTATGCAGCTTGAGCAACTTAAAGCGTATTATAAAACTCAGCACACTGGGGAAAGTTGGCAACAATATGGCGCACTTTAAGATTGTTTTTTAGTCTATAGCTGTATATAAATAAGTCTTCTTTTTCACATGAAGTTCATCAGTAAAACTGAACATCATATACAGAATTCCTTTTAAGAAAAAATATTCATAACAATCTAATTTATTTAGAAATATATCGAGCATATTAGCGATTGAATACGCCCCATCTACACGCTAGATTACCTAAATATTTTTTCTCCCTTTATGTTGTAATTTATGAAAATTTTAGATGGCGGTTTAGGCCGTGAATTGGCCCGTCGTGGCGCTCCATTTCGTCAACCAGAGTGGTCTGCGCTCGCACTCATTGAAGCGCCTGAAACAGTAAAAGAAGTACATCTCGATTTTATTAACGCTGGTTCAGAAGTTATTACCACCAATAACTATGCTGTTGTTCCTTTTCACATTGGGCAAGAACGCTTTGAAACTGACGGTGTTCGTTTAATTCAAGTTGCCATCGAACAAGCAAAAAATGCAGTTAAAGAAAGCGGCAAAAATGTCAAAATTGCAGGCTGCTTACCACCTTTATTTGGTTCTTACCGTGCAGATCTATTTCAAGTTGAGCAGGCTAAAAACCTTGCTGAACCCATCATTAATACATTGGCACCAGAGGTGGATTTCTGGTTAGCAGAAACTCAATCGTGCTTAAAAGAAGTCGAAACAGTGCATGCATTATTACCAAAAGATGGTAAGGACTATTGGGTATCGTTTACGCTTCAAGACGAAATTAAACAAGAACAAGCCTTACTCCGCTCAGGCGAAAACATGCAACAAGTGGCTGATTTTATAAAACAGTCAAATGCAAAAGCGGTTTTGTTTAACTGCTGCCAGCCTGAAGTAATCTTGCAAGCCATTAATGAAATTAAAGGACTTATTCCAGAGTCTGTACAAATTGGTGCCTATGCCAATGCTTTCCCGCCTCAAGATAGCAACGCAACTGCCAACGATGGACTTGATGAAGTTCGTAAAGACCTTGATGCTCCTGCTTATCTTGGTTTTGCCAAGCAGTGGCAGCAAGCAGGTGCAAGTTTAGTAGGCGGTTGCTGTGGTATTGGTCCAGAACACATTGCTGAACTCTCTCAATTTTTTAAAGAATAAATACCATGTCTGCTGCCAAAATTGGATTGTTGTCTCTTACAGCGCTGGTCTTTAGTTCTATGGTGGGGTCAGGCGTATTTAGCCTACCCCAAAATATGGCTCAGGTTGCCAACGGCTCTGCCCTTCTTGTTGCATGGCTCATTACCGGAGTCGGCATTATTTTCTTAGCGCTCACGTTATTACATTTAACTCGCCAACGACCAGATCTAGACGGTGGTATTTATAACTATGCACGTGAAGGTTTTGGTGACCTGATTGGGTTTTGCTCCGCTTGGGGCTATTGGTTGTGTACCACCATTGGTATTGTCGGTTATGTCGTGATTGCCTTTTCGGGCGTTGGCATGTTTACCGACAGCAAAGACCATATTATTTTTGGTGAAGGTAATACGCTCTATTCACTGATTGGCTCAAGCATTTTTGTATGGCTGGTACACTGGTTGGTGAGTCGAGGCATTAAAGAAGCGGCAATTGTGAATTTACTGGCGACCATTGCCAAAATCATTCCAATGGTGGTTTTTATCTTCTTTACCTTCATTGCCTTTAAGTTTGATTTATTCAAACTCAACTTAAATGACTTCTCTTTAAAAGTTCCACTTTGGCAGCAAGTGAAAGACCTCATGTTAATTACCCTTTGGGTATTTACCGGTATTGAAGGTGCTGTGGTTTTATCATCGCGTGCAAAAAACCGTTATGACATTGGTAAAGCCACCATTTTGGGTGTGTTACTGGCGTTAAGTTTTTACGTGATGGTCACAGTTTTGGCCTATGGCGTAGTAAGCCGTGAAGCGCTTGCAGGCATGCATAACCCATCAATGGCAACCATTTTGCAGCAGCTCATAGGCTTGCCAGGCACTATCGTTATTACCATTGGGCTTATTATTTCAGTTTCTTCGTCTTATTTAAGCTGGACTTTATTTGCCACTGAAATTCCATATTTAGCAGCAAAAAATGGTGCATTCCCGAAATTATTTTTAAAGAATAATCAGAATAATGTGCCGATTTCATCGCTTTGGCTCACCACTCTGGTCGTGCAAGGCGCATTGATTGCCGTATATTTTTTCAATAAAAACTATACCCAGCTTTTATTGATTTCATCGGTCATGATTTTACTGCCTTATTTTCTGGTGTCTGCTTTTTATCTTAAAGAATCGATTCGTCACAAACGCACGCCACATATTGCCATTGCAAGTGTCGCTTCAATTTATGCGCTCTGGTTGCTCTATGCAGCAGGATTAGATTTATTGCTCCTGTCTGTGGTCTTGTATTTAGTCGGCTTGGTTATTTTTTCAATCAGCTATTTTGAGCATAAAAAATCGCTCAAACAAAATCAGCTAAATTAATTATTTCAACCACTGCTGACCCATTTCAGCAGTGGTTGTCTAAAAACAAAAATTCTATTTTAAAGGCTGTGACTGCTTTAAATGCAATCTTAAAATACGGCGTAATTCTAAAATCGCCTCTGGGCTAGTTTGAATTGAATGCCCGCCTTTAATAATCAGTTCCGACTGTTCACCACCTAAATGTGAACTTTGATAAGGCACAATACCATCACTGCTTTTTAACTTATCTACCGTACCATTAATATTGCCCATAATCGAGTGATAGACCACATTAGACGATGGTTGAATGGCTTGCGTAAGCTGCATAAAGTTAGAAGAACGGCTTAAATTACTCGCTCCATTTTCAATTAAACCTTTTCTGAGCTTTGTGTTTTTCTCATCTCTCATTTCGACTGCAATAAAAAAGTCAGCAGGCAAACGAATAACACGGCGTGCAATTTGGGTGAACCATCGGTCAGCGTAATCTGTACCATGATGTGGTGCAGAAACAAAAACAACCCGCTTAAAATAAGGCAAAGCTTTGAACTGAAAACGCTCTTTAATCACTGGATTTTCTTTTAAACGATTTAACTGCGCTTCATTCATTTTTTGCATGGCTTGCTCTGAAACATCAGCATCGCTTACTAATAAACGGCTAATGACTCCGCCCATACTATGCCCAACCAACACGGCATCGTGCGCAGCATAGCTGTCTTTAGCAATGTTTTGAAAAGCTTGATTCAGCAATGAATAAATCTGAAAACGACTTTCAAAAATGGGCATATTGGTAGAATAAAACACCTGCCAAACTTGATAATTATTCCTTAATTCGGCATCGCCCATAATGTCATTGGTTAGGCTCACCCAAGCCTCTGGGCTACTCGCCAAGCCATGAACAAACACAATGATTTTCTTATTCGGGTTAAAGGGTTCCAGCATATATAAATGCGGCATGATTAAATTGGATTCTTTATTAATCAAAGACCAATAGCCTGCTGCACCTAAATTATATTTCGATAGCCAAAGTCCATAAGGCGCCGAATAATTTGCAGTGAGTGGATAGTCCACACCTTCAACTTTTACACGGCTTTGTCGATATGGATCGAACATCGCAATTTCTAAATCTGCCCCGGCAATCACCTGATCGGCTGTTGCTGTTTGTTTAGGGTAAGCAATAGCCGTAACTGGAAAAAAGCGTGGTAAATGTATGTTCGGATTGGTTTGATGAGCATAAAAAGCATCAGGATCTAAAATGAAGCCATGATTTACATCATTTTCTTTACGCCCGACAATAAATTCTGCCCCTAAGCCATCCTTACGGTTGACGGTATTAAAGCCAGAAAAGTTCATGTTATAGCTGGAGCGAAAGGTATCGACTTCAATTTTTTGTACATCTACGGCATGGTCAAAATTGACATGATATTGATGTCCATCTGCTTTCAGCAGAGGTGGAAAACGATGCGTATTTAAATGATTAAAATACGTGGTCATTAACTTCGACAAAGCGACGTTATAAAAAATACGCACCTGATTTTGGCGATGATCAAACACTCGATCGAACGGCGACTCTTCAGAGTCAAATAAATAAACATAGCTATAGCGCAAGCTTTTATCGAACAAAGCTAACTCTTGCTCAATGCAACTATTACTTTTATTGATGGCATTACACTGGCTGCTACGTCCAACATCTAAAGCTTTTGCTAAATAAATTTCACTCAGCGCAGCATAGCGTTCTTCTCGGCTGCTATTTTCAGACAGGCTTTGAATTTTATTTAAACAATCATCAAAATTTTGCAGACAAGATTTTTCATCTTTTTTAACCAAATACAGTAAGTTTTGGGTTTGATGACTTAAAGTGCCGTCGGTCAGAATACTTTCATTCTTACTTTTTAAAGCATTGCTTAAATTACTTTCTTTTAAATTAATGACCTGACAGCCACTGAGCAAAGCCATTATTGTTATCATTGAATAATGGTAAGACTTTGTCATTCTGCATTCCTTAATCGAATGTATTCCCCATCAGGTCATTATGCCTGTAAAGCGATGAACGAACAATTTTAGCCTAGCTTCCATTTTCCTTTATTGCGAAAAAAAGCCTGAACTCATTTTAATTCAGGCTAATTTGTTATTTTTTCTAATCAAGCTTGGTTGAACTTTTGCTGTGAAGCTAAATAAGAAAAATAAAAAATCGGTAAAATAAACGGCGCTACACTCCAGAAGTCAAAATAGACATAAAGTATCGCTCCTAAAAAGGCACCAATCACAAACCCCACAACAATACTGGCACTTTTAAGTAAACTTGCCCGGTTGGCTGCATTATTGTTTTTAAGTAAGTTAGCAATATCAATACCGAGCTGCGTGGTGTTGCCCGTCATCATGGTACTTGGGCTAATATTTTTAATCAGCGTTTTGCTTGAAGTATTACGAATAGCTAAAGCAATTAAACCCAGCCCACCTGTCAATGCCACAGTAATTGCATCGGCATTTTTAAAAGGTTCGAAATAAAGCCCTGCAATCATAAAAGCAGATAGAAATATGGCTTCAAATAAGAATAAATAAGACAGCGTTTTGTGCTTCATCTGACTACGGTCAATTAAAAGTTTTGTAATGACCACAGTCAAAATAAATAGCGGAATAGCAGCAAGCTTAATCCATAGGCCTGTACCGCCTTTAACCCATGCCGCCCCTGCCAACACTAAGTTTCCCGTAACATGAGCGGTAAAAAAGCCAAACAATGCAATAAAGCCAATGGTATCAATTGCCCCACCCACCATGGTCAGTAAAACAGGATCTCGACATATCGCCCATGTACTTTCTGTTTCTTTTTTAATTGGGGTATCTACCATATAAAATATCCTGTTAAATTAAAGTTTTAAAGCAATTAAGTTGTATATAAATGATTTAAAAATGAATAATGCTTAAACGTTTATGAAAGCAAAAAAAGATGTAAAAAAATAGGGTATGTAATGTCGTAACACTGTCTCTAAAATAGCAACAATCAAAATTGTCTATTTTAAAGACAATAAAACAGTGATCATCTTCAAATCAATTTGACCTCTAAAACAGTTCTAACTATGATGAAGCCGCAAGTTGATATCAACTGATTTTGAACCTGAAAAAGTTATGCCAAAATATGGATAATGAAAAAAACAATCACGAGTAGATATATGTCACTTTATAATTATTCAGTTCTTTTAGGCGGATTATTATTTGCATCTATTGCCTTTGCAGGTCAGAAAACTAATGCTCAACGTGATTTCTATTTAAAATGTATGGCAGCAGGTCATAGCCGTGCAAGTTGTACATGTATTTATCATCGTTTAGAACGTCAATATTCCCCTAAACTGATGCTTAAACTTGGTAGTTTAAGTTTACAAAGCCCCGAAGTACCACGTGATTTTGTGAAAACAATGAAACGTACTATGCAACAGTGCCAATCTTAAATCTTCAATTTTTTAACCACATCCAAATTAATACCCCAGCCATACATAAAATTGCCGGATAGACAAACCACGGATGTGGAATGGTCCAAATCATAAGCCCCGCAGCCAGACTCATACTAACTGTCGAGATGTATTTTGCCTTTTTAGGAATACGCCGATGTTCTTGCCACTCGCGAATGAGTGGACCAATATAACGATGATTTCGAAACCATTGATGAAGTTTTTCAGAGCCTCGAGCCGCAAAGAAAACAGCCAAAATTATAAAATCAACGGTGGGTAAACCCGGAATAAAAATACCCAATATGCCAAGTGCAATACACGACCAAGCCAAACCAATAAACACCCAACGCGCCCAAATAGAACGAGCAAGCTTACTGACTGGTTGAGCGGGTGCTAACGACTGCTCATGTTTTACAATTACATTTACTTGATTGAGTTTATCCATATCGGGTATTCCCTTTATCCACTTTTTATTATTTCAATGTATCGAGCTGATCAAGCGCTTGACCAAAATATCCAAAGGCATCTAACGCCCCTTGAACGACTCGGTCTTGCTGGGTTTGGTCAAATCCTGTTTCATCAATTGCTTGTACAAAACGTTTCCAGACTTTAGCGCGCCCTTCGGGATAAGCAGCTAAATTACGTGCAGCAAAAGTTTCAGAAAACCCTAGATGTTTTTGGGCCTCTTTAAATAAAAATGCAGCCCCTAAGATTGAACCTTCAGACACATAAATCCAGCCTAAAGCTTCGGGTAGCTGTACGTTTTCACTGTGTAATTGCTGTCCGTTAGGTTGAATACCTAAATCATTTAAATCGGCAAGTGCTTGTTTTGAGCGACCACGAATATCGAGGTCCGGAATCAGTCCTGCCACACCCTCTTTTTCAAAAAGATGTTCAATTTCGCGCTGAAAGTAATATTGAGACAACGTAAATTGTGCGTATTTTTCTTTACTTGAAAATACCTTTGCTTGTGACATTAATTGATGCATACGTTCATGTTCAGCAGCGGTTTCTTGTTTCAAACGTAAAGACAAGCTGTTGCTAATGATTTGTTCTATAGATGTGTTCATCATCTTTCTCCTGCAAAACGGATATAGCTCATCGGTTAACGGCCCCGATTGAGTTTGAGTTGGACTGGAAAATCCACAACAATGGTCACGGCGCGACCATTAATTTTGTGGGGTTTAAATCTGGATTTACGTGTAGCTTGCATGACCCGTTCATCAAGGCTGGCAATGCCCGAACTTTGACGTAACTGAATGTTGATTGGCTGCCCTTTTTCATTAATGCGAATCCGAAGCTCAACCAAACGATTTTGTTGTTTTAACTCGCGGTCATCGTAGTCAAGCCCACCAAAACTCAGCACATCCACACTACTCACCTGAACAACGTCATCGTGTTCAACTTGAGTGCTAGGTGCTTTGGAATATTCTTGCTGCGTTGCAGGTGTTTTAACGCCGCCACTTTTGGTTTCGCTATTGCTGCTTTGTAGCAAATGCTCAGTTTGCGTTTGTTCGCTGTCTGTCGAACTCAGTTGTTTGTCTGTATGAACCGCCCGCCTTTCTGTAGGCTGCACTGGTTGGAGTGAAGTTGAATTGTTTAAAGTCGTTTTTGGTTGTACTTGCTGTTTATCACTTAAATTATTTTGCACCACCTCTTTAGAAGCAGTTTTTGACGCTAATGTTTGAACATTTTTAGGCGAGTTTTTTGATTCTTCAGGTATAGAGGATACCGAACTATTTAACGTAGATTTCGGCACTAAAATTTTTTCGATAGGCTTACTTTCAGTCTGGTCAGGTGATGGCTTTTTAGCAGGTGCCAGCGACACAAAACTTACTTTTAAAGCATCTACTTTTGGTGATGTCGCAAAAGTATAGGGTTCAATTAAATGACTCAGCATCCAGACAACAAACACATGCAGACCAATCACAACAGCTACGGTTAAGCACTTATAAAAATGCTTCGGCCCTTGTAGTAAAGGCAATTTGCCCATTGGCTCATGTGTCGGGAATAAAGATTTTGATTTCATGGCTTATTCCCTAAAAACGATGCTCAAGCTTGAGGCTAATGTTGTGTTTATCGTAGGAATAGAGCCAATCGACATTGCTTTTATTATGGTTATAGCGATAGGTTAAATTAGGCGTCATGCCATAAAACTCAAAGCGCGGCATTTGCACAACAACGGTATAGTTCTGTTCAAAATCATGACGACGAGCTAAGAAAGTTTCTGCGTATTTATCAAACAGGCGCCAACGGTAAGAGCTCAATAAAGTGGTGTTAAATCCTGTGCTCCAAGATTTGCTTAAGCCCAACCGCACACCTTGCTGCTGGTATGCAGCCATATATTTTTCTTGGGTCGAATGGTCGACTACATCTAAACCACCAAAAACAGTCCACTGATCTGGAAAAATCTTCCAGAAAGTGGCGAAGGCCGAATTTTCTACGCCATCTAGAGTTTTATATTTCTGATAATTTAAATCTTTACTTTCAGCTTCAAGCTTAAAGGCTTTATCTGTCGAGATAAAATGCATCCATTCAGCACGTGCACCCCATGCATTGTAAAGGCCATCATTGCCATAACGTTTATGTTCAAAAAGCGGGCTCACCCCAATTTGATTTTTTAAGTCAAAGTAGCTATAGCCCGCATTAATGTTAATGGTAGATTCATTAAATGCCGCGTGGTCGTTATAGGACTGTCCAAACGCCAGCGCACGTAAAGCCACGCCATGATGCCCCTTAATCGCATAGCGTTTTATAAGACTGGCTTCGTAATCTAAACCCGTTGCCGACTCAGCTTTAGGAGTCCCACGGGTAACTTGCTCAATCGGGATAATATTACCCTTACTATCTTTGCCATAAAGCGTCCATGTTTTGCTCTGTTCAGACGAACTATTTAAATTACTGACATAGGTGTAACCTGCTGAAACCGAGCCTTGCCAAGAGTCTCGTTTTTTTAATGCCTGAACAAAAGTATTCACTGTTGTTAAAACCCCAGAAGGAATGACAGCGGGATCACTTTGTTTGAGTTTGTCTTGAATGGAAATAAAAAGGCGTGCTGCTTCCTTATTCTTCTGTTGTTCAAACAGCACGCGCGCTAACTCAAGTTCACAAATTAAGTTATGTGGTTGTTGTTTTAAGCTGCTTTGAAATTTTTGTTCAGCCAATTTCAGTTGACCCTGAGAACGTGCAACTGCCCCTTCGGCAAAGTCGGTTAAAGCCCGATCGTAGCCAACATATTTCTTATAATGTTCTAAATAAACCGTGGCTTTGAGCCACTGTTTTTGCATGACTGCCAGATATAAGGCCTTGGCAAGATCATTCGGGTTTTGCTCAACACTATATTCTTGTCCATTAATTTGAAGTTTAGGTAATTGCTCGGTACTACGAATGGTCCCCTGCTCGTGAAACTGGCGCTGTTCTTGCAAAAGCGTTTGGTCCAAGCTTTGATTAAGACGAAGCTGTATGTCTTCGTCGGCATATAAAAATGGACAACTCAACAATGTCAGACAGCACAAAAGCGTTCGTTTCATAAAACAATAAACCTGAAGCAACCAAGCAAAAATCCAA
This sequence comes from Acinetobacter sp. V91_7, assembly GCF_031799075.1. Taxonomy (NCBI): domain Bacteria; kingdom Pseudomonadati; phylum Pseudomonadota; class Gammaproteobacteria; order Moraxellales; family Moraxellaceae; genus Acinetobacter; species Acinetobacter sp. V91_7. Next base: position 62,314 of record NZ_JAVQNT010000045.1, on the reverse strand, counting down.
AAAACAAAAGGAACCTACGTGTGTAGATTCCTTTTGCATTCATTAATTTTTAGCACCGCCAAATGCAGTGTTGTAAGACACGTTATCAAACTGGGCAATACCCGCTAAAGCCGAAGCATTTGCACCAAAGAATTGACCTTGAACCACACCAGAGTTGTCGATACCAGCCGTACCGTTAGCCGTTGCCAAACCTGCAAACGCAGCAGTACCCGGGTTAAATGCCACACCATCTAAACTTAATGATGAAACAGCCGTACCTGTTCCGGTAAGCGTTCCTTCAAGTGTGCCCGCGCCATAATTTGCCGTGAATGTCCCACTTAACAGATTGCTTCCAGAACCGTTAATCCCTGCAACGGTATAAGTTGCAGTACCCGCGGTTGGAACAGTGGTATTGGTGTTATCACCCGCGTAGTAAACGGTATGGCTCGCGCTTGCCGGCGTGTCGCCCGCTTTCCACCATTCACCAAAATAGACTTCCTGTGTACCCACCTGACCAAAGTTAAAATTACCTAATGCACTGTGTGAAGGTGGCATTGCAGACACTGGAATATGCGAAATATTAAAGGTTTTGCTGCCAACCGTTACATTGGTGTTACTCGTTCCCTGAGCAGCAAAAGCCTGAGCCAAACCTTTTAACGAACTAAAACCTGTAAAAGCGTTATATGGTGCACCCGCAGCTTGAACCGATACCGCTGCTACACCACCCGGATGGCTTGCATTGGCAGCAGCACCGATTTTGATGTTACTTTCATTACTCGAAATACCATCAATTCCTGCATAAGCAAATGCAGTTGAACAAGCAACGAGACCCAAGAACAATTGAGAGATTTTCATTTGTTGTTACTCCATCTTTTTTAAAACTAAGTTATTGTTTAATTTAAAATAACGATTTCGCTATTTTTTAGTTTATTGAGTAGGCCCAGTTGCAAACCTACTCAGTTTTCTTTGTAAATAATAATCATTCAATCTTATTATTTACTGTTACCTGACTCCCCTTTTATGTATGTGTGGAGGGAATCAAATTCTGTTTAAAATTTGGTGGTCCAACTGATTTTCATCGTTCGGCCAGGTGCGGCCATGGCACTACGAGTTAAAGGATCGATATAAAACTGGTTAGAAAGATTACTGCCGACAAACTCAACTGTGTTGTAGTCATCGACCTGATAACGTGCATAGGCATCAAAAATCCACGTATCATCCCAAGCCAAAGGTACATTGAGGTAATAGCCTTTATTGACGCTAGCATCATTGTTTTTGCGTAGCGGGCTTTCATAAGCTTTATAGAATGTTGCACGTGCACCGAGCTCTAACTTTTCATCTAAAAAGCGTGCGCCCAGCAAACCGTGGAAACTCAGTTCAGGAGTGGCCATGGTCACCAAGTAGCCATTTGGGAAACCATCATCGACACAACGCTGATACGGTTCACGGAACTCAAGGCCCTGCTCGGTTTGAACCGTGCCGCCTAAAATCATTTTGTTAATGGCGCTATTGGTGTCACACACTTCATTTTTTAAGTTATAGGCCACGCTCAAGTCTGTGAAAAAACCACCATTATCAAAACGGCTTTGTAGCTCTAGACCTGACAGCTTTTGCTCATCCATATTGGTAAAAATAAGGTTCTGGTCACGCTCAATCACATTTTTGGTTTTGTTGTAGTAATAAGCGAGTTTAATGTCGGCATTGCGCGCTGTGCTGAACCAATCACGCATGTCATAGACATAACCGACTTCGTAGTTAAAAGCGTGTTCAGGTTTGATTGCTTGATATGGCAACATGGCAGAAAAACCGACAGTGCTTTCAAACAAACTTGGTAAGCGATATTCCTCTGCATAGCGTGCATAGATTCTGCTGTTTGGCGTCAGATGAATTGAGGCACCTAACTGCGGTGCCCAGCCGCTATCTTTAACTTTGTCGGCAGACTCAACCGGAATTTGGTCTACCACCGACATAAAGTTCCCGCCAGTTACTACGTACTTTTGTCCAGAGGCATTGAGCTGGTTTAAAGGATTATCGGCAAGCGACAATTGCCCGTTGGCATCAGCTTTCCAGCTCAGCGTATTTTTCTGTGACCAGATCATGTTATACAAGGTGCTCTCTGATGCAGGCACGGTATCGAGCTGCCCATCCCATTCAGGATTTTTTGTGGCATAGCGCTGTTTTAAAACATTGATTAAACGCTGCTGAGTCGAGGTGTAACTCTCGGGCATGGTCTGATATTCAAAGGAATATTCTTTAAGCCTACTTTTTTTGGTAAATAGCGGATTTAAATTCGGGTCAATCTCGCTCTGCAAAGACTTATTTAAAAAGTCATCAACAGCCCAATACGAGCGATAACGCATGCCCGCATCAAAACTTAACCAAGACAGCGGTCTATAATTAAAATTAAAGTCGAACGTTTTTTCCTCACGGCGCCCTGCTCGTGGTAGTGCCTGATAGAGCGAATAACTTGGGCCAAATTCGCCATATATATCGTCGGACGTCAGCTTTTCTTTTAAGAAACTTCCACCGATCGTCAAATCAAGCTGGTCTAACAAACGGGTTTTATTGCTGACCGTAATGCCTTTACGCGTATTATCAGAATGGCTTATCGCCGTGTTAATAATCGTGTTATCTCGAAAGTCGATTGTGGTTGGCCACCCACCACGTGTGTATGTCTGGCTTTCGGTGTCGGTTTGCCAAATGTTGGCATAGAAATCAATCCAGCGATTATTCTCAGGCTTAAACTTATATTCGAGGCTATACGCTTTAGAGTGAATATTGCTTAAAGGCCACTGCGGAACACCTAAGTCAGGCGTAATGCCCCAAACAATACGAGACGGCATAATTTCACCAAAAATATTTTTGGTATCTCTATAAGTTAGTTTAAGGGTCTGGTTATCTGTTGGGCGATAGGTCCCTTTTAATAACCAAGACTCCATATGACTTGAGGTATTGGGAACTTCATCGCCCGGTTGATAGGCATAGGCAAAGTAAGGAATAAAGTCGAGGCTACTGTCTGGCGTCGCTCGTTTATAGTAGCCCGCGCCATGTGTGCCCGAAAAATAATTGCCGCGCTCACGTACTGCATAAACTGCCAGTAAATCGAATTTATCTTGCTTGGTTGCAATCGCCAATCGGCCCGCCAAGTCGTCGCCCGAAAAATTAGAATTATCACTTCTTGTACGGTTCTTTTTATAAATATCGGGGTCATATTTTGCCCCATTCATGTCGATCCAAGGCGTTGTGTCATCGTAGTTTTGGCCTACTTTACTCATGTCCGGCAAAGACGGATCGATTGAGTTGGTTGAGCCTTCTACTTTTAACTCGGCACCAAAAGATTTACCCGGACGAACAATGTCATCGGCCTCTAGCGTTTTGACCACCACACCACCGCCAACAGAAGTCGTGGTATTGCGCTCTAAAGATGGGCCTTTAATGACTTCAATGCCCGCAATGAGATTGGGATCGATATAGTTTCGATTATTGACCCCGTTGTAACCACGCCACACCGCAATCGACTGTTCAGTACCATCAATGGTTAAGGGCACACGGCCAACGCCCTGCACACCACGTACACTTGGGTCGAGTGCTCCACTGTTACGCGCATCGCCGCTATAGACTCCCACCATACCTTGTAAAACATCGGCTGGGTTGGTTCCTTTAAATCGCTCAACATAGTCTTTGCCCGCATAGACCGAAGAGCGGTTTGCGTCATAAACTTTGTTATAGCCTTCTGTGTCACGGTCTTCTTTGCCGTATACCACAATTGGCGTGAGTCGTACCGATGCATCTTCTTCAATTACGGCACTACTTGGCGGTAGGCTAGCGGCCTGAACCTGAGAAGTTGCCCGAGGCGTAGATTTTTTGCTGAGTGTATAGCCCTGCCCAACTTTTACAGCACTAAATTCAGTTGCTTTTAAAAGCTGCTCAAAACCTTGCTCGACGGCAAAGCTGCCTTTTAAGCCTAGGCTGTGTAACCCTTGAAGTTGCTGAGCATCCATTGCAATTGAAGTACCCGATTGTTCGGCAAACTGGTTGAGTACGTTGGCAAGACGGCCCGCAGGAATGTTATAGCTTTTAACTCCGACTGTTTGTGCATAGGCCTGCTGCATAGGCAGCACAACAAGCCCACCCATCGACACAGCATGTATGGCAAACGCCAGTGTTGAGAATCGAAAAATCGACCGATTCCGCTTTTGCCCCGTTCCCGCTTTTTTCATTTGCCCGCCCCAGTAAATAGTAATAAGAATCATTCAATACAACTAATTAAAATGATCCATATTTATTGCTTCTACTTACTATGACGAACGACTTTCAAAAAAGTGGAACCTAAAATTGAAAATAAATTTAATTTTTTATTATTTTAAAGAAACCATGACTACAAACGGCGTGATTTGCTTAATTTTCAGGTCTGGAAAAACCGTAGCCAAAAGCTTAAGCGATTCTGTAGTTTGGTCTAAAGGCAACACAGCATTGACCCGTACATGTTGCAATGCCGCATCATTAAAAATAATTTTGCCTTTGTAGTTGCGGTCTAGCTCTTGCAGCACTTGATTCAGCGGCAGGTTTTCTACCATAAGCTGATGCTTTTGCCATTTTTGTTGTTCGTTATACACATTCAGTGCAGGCAGTTTTTGGACGCCATTTTTGTCCATTTTAATGGCTTGCCCTGCTTCAACAATGGCCTGACGAATAGCATGGAATTGGGTCTTTTTAACCTGTGTAGCTTCTACTTTTACCTTTGAGTGGACCATTCTGAGTTCGGTTGCCGAAGGGTCATAACTGACACTAAAAGCTGTGCCGAGTGCCTGAATTTGACCATGACTGGTTTTGACCAAAAACGGTCTGGTCTTATCTTTGGCAACATCGACATAAATTTGACCTTGCACCAACTCAATCACTCGCTGGTCGGATTTAAAATCAAGATTAACCGCACTTTTACCCCGTAAAATTAAACGTGAACCGTCTGGTAAGGTTTGCGTGGTCCACTGCCCCGATTGCCCTTGAATGTCGGCCGTAACATAGGCCACTGTAGTATCGGTTAAATAAAATAACGCCCCACTCATGGCAACAAACACAACGGCAAAAGCTGTTCCTGCACGTAAATGTTTATAGGCTTTGCCTGAGCTTAGGCCAGCTTTAAGGGCAACTTTGGTAACTTTTTTATGTCCGCTGGTTTGGGAAAGTTTTTGAATCGAACCAATGCACTGTTCAATATCGGCAGCCACTTGGCGATGTTGCTCACTGGTTTTTTTCCACTCTTCAAATTTTTGTTTGGCAGTTTTTCGTGAGCTTTCATCATCCGAACTCAGTTGAACAATCCAATGCGCGGCTTCTTCAACAAGCTGGTGATGTTTGCTTTTATCCATGGCCATTTAAATGCAGGCGTCCATGTCTTGTCTGTTTTGGTAGCACTGAATTAAGCAGCTCGCCAAATATTTTTGAATCATTTTGGTCGATACATTTAAACGCTCGGCAATTTCTTTATGGGTATAGCCTTCGAGGTAATGCAAAATAAAAGCTTGCTGTGCTTTTTCGGAAACCCCTTCGAGTGCTTTGCAAAGCTGGTTAATTGCTTGAATAATTTGCATTTGGTCTTCGGGGGAAGCCACTGCGTCAAGCATATATTCCATTTGACTCAAGCCATCTAAATAGGCCTGTTCAATGCGTTTACGGCGCACTTGGTCAATCAGCAGGTTTTTAGCAATCGACGTTAAATAGGCACGCGGTTCCTTAATGCCAAATAGCTCGTCTCGGGTTTGTAGCAGTTTAATAAATGTGTCCTGAACCAGATCTGCGGCCTGATCAGTATTACCTAATTTTTGTCTCAACCATTGGTGAAGCCAGCTTTGGTGACTTCTATATAACTGATCTACAAGCAAAGAAGTTTTGTTCACAACAATTGGACTCAAAACAAGGAACTCACAAATGATAATAATTATCATTTAAACAAGTCAAGCAATAATTCAAGTAAAACTTAAATCACTGTTTAATAAATTGAATTAATTGCTCCCTTACTTTGCTGCACTTCTCTTAAAGCAAATGAGCCAGATTTTTAATTTCTTCCATCACTGCCTTACAAGCAGGCGTTAAATAGCCATGCTTAGAAATAGACAAAGAAATATAGCGCTTTAGCTCGGGACTCATAATTTTTGCTGCTTGAATTGGGGTGTATTGGCTGGCCTTTTTTAAAGCTTGCGGCCCAAGCATGGTGTAAATACCAGATTCGGAAACCAAATGCGTCTGTAAACTAATCGAGTCGGCTTCAAACACAATATTAAGCTCTACCCCATTTTCATAAGCCATATGGTCTAAAAAATTTCGCCAGTTACTTGGCCTGCAAAACGTGACCAGCGGTAACTGATTTATTGCTTTAAAGTCGACTTCATTTGCCTGAGTTAACTCATCTCCTTCACATCCCACCAAATAGGTATCGGCTTCGGTAAGATAGACATCGCCGTGTTTAGGCGTCGGATTAAATCGATAGAGTATGGCTAAATCGACGCTGCCATCTTCAAGCCATTTTTCTAAATGCACCCCTTGCCCTTCACGCACAGACAGTTTAATTAAGGGATATTTTTGTTGAAGGACTTTGTACAAAGTCGATAACAACGGATGTGCAGTAGAGGGCAAACTGGCAATACGAACCGTCCCGATCGGTGTATCGGTCGAGTGCAAAATTTCATTATTGAGTTGGTCGGTCACATTCAGCCATGAACGAATTTTAGGAAGTAAATGCTGGCCTAAATCGGTAAGCTCAACACCGCGCCCAGTTCGGTTAAACAAACGACCACCACATTGCGCCTCAAGCTCATTCATTTGCCGACTAATTTGCGGTTGGTTGGTGTTATGCAGCATGGCGACTTTGCTTAAGCTACCGAGTTCCACCGCGTCTAAAAATATTTTCCATAAATCATAATTCATCGATTCTTCCTAAATCGTAAATAAGCAGCATTTTGAGCTATACATTTTCAGTATAACTGAAATTCAAGAATTGGTAATTCCTACATAGCTCACCTATTTCTATACTCCAATCATGTTCTCTACAACACGATTTAAGTCAGATTAAGAACCAGAGAATATTTAATTACACTGTATAGGAAGTACGATTATGAGTTTAGATTTACGTGGATTAACCCCAGCACCTGTGACTCCTTTTACCCGTGACGGACAAGTAGACCATGATGCCATTCAACGTTTAGGTTCATGGTTAGGCAGCATTGATGGTGTGAAAGGCTTGGTTGTTCTTGGGCATGCAGGTGAAGGAACATTCTTGTCGCAAAAAGAACAAATGCAGGTCATCGAAAGCTTTGTTAAATCGGTAGATGACAAAATTCCGGTAATCGCAGGGATTACACTCGAAGGTACTTCGGTTGCAGCAGAAGAAGCAAAACGTGCGGTTAGTGCGGGTGCTTCGGCAGGCTTAATTTACCCTTCACATGGCTGGTTGCGTTTTGGCTATCAAAAAGGTGCACCGCAAGACCGCTATAAAGCAATTTATGAAGAAAGTGGTTTGCCATCTATTTTATTCCAATATCCAGATGCAACGAAGGCCACTTACGACCTAGAAACTCTACTCGATATTTCTGCACAGCCGGGTGTGTTTGCCATGAAAAATGGTGTGCGTAACATGCGCCGTTGGGATGTTGAAATTCCAATTATTCGCCGTGAACGTCCAGACTTACAGATTTTGACATGCCACGATGAATATTTGCTTCACACCATGTTTGATGTAGACGGCGCTTTGGTTGGCTATGGCAACATTGCCCCTGAACTTTTAATTGAAATGATTAAGGCTGGTAAAGCCAAAGATTATGCCAAAGCACGTGCACTTCACGACCAACTTTTACCCGTGACTCGCAATGTCTATCACCGTGGTTCACACATGGAAGGCACGGTAGCGCTTAAACATGCATTGGTTGCTCGCGGAATTTTGGACCATGCCACTGTGCGTTCGCCTCTGCTTCCACTGGCAGATGGTGCTGAGCAAGAAATTCATGATGCAATGCGTCAAGCCGGAATTGGCAAGGTCGATTTAACCCAAGCCGTTGCTTAAATTCTATTCGGGCTAGCATGTACGCTAGCCTTTTTTTCCTGTACGCTGCCTGAGGCCAAACATCGGGCATGTCACTTAAAAATAATAATAAAAAGCATGCAAACTGTGGTGAACAGGTAGTGCGAAATAGAACAAAAAAACTACGAGGAATGTAGTCATAAGGAGATAGAAGATGACAAATCTAGCGGATGTAGAACCAATTAGTCATCATCAAAAAAATGCGGAAATTATTGCAAGACTCGAACGGCTTCCTGTGACCGGTCGATTGCAATTTATGCGAATTACCATTGGTATAGCGACCTTTTTTGACGCCTATACTGTTCTTGCGATTGCCTTTGCTTTACCCCAACTCATTACCGAATGGCACCTGACCCCTGCCTATGTCGGTGCGATCATTGCCGCGGGCTATGTCGGGCAACTGGTCGGTGCCATCTTTTTTGGTTCTCTTGCCGAAAAAGTCGGTCGCTTAAAAGTACTGTCTTTTACCATTTTACTGTTTGTGACAATGGACATTTCTTGTCTGTTTGCGTGGAGCGGAATGTCTCTGTTAATTTTCCGTTTCTTACAAGGCATTGGAACAGGTGGCGAAGTGCCTGTTGCGAGTGCCTATATTAACGAGTTTATTGGTGCAGAAAAGCGCGGTAAGTTTTTCTTGCTCTATGAAGTTTTATTCCCGATGGGCCTTATGTTCGCAGGCATGGCAGCATTTTTCCTGATGCCAATTTATGGCTGGAAAGTCATGTTTATTGTGGGCCTCGTTCCATCTTTACTGGTGATTCCTTTACGGTTTTTCTTGCCTGAGTCACCACGCTGGCTTGCCTCAAAAGGTCGCTTTAAAGAAGCCGATAAAGTGGTTAAAAGCTTTGAAGACGGTGCCATTAAAAGTGGTAAAACTTTGCCTGAACCTGTGGTTAAAGACATTAACCCGCAAGGCATGGCAAAAACTGACTGGCGTGAGCTGTTCCAAGGCATTTACCGCAAACGTACCTTTACCCTGTGGGGCATGTGGTTCTGCGTTTATATGATTAACAATGCCATGGTGACTTGGCTGCCATCTCTTTACAAACAACACTTTGGCCTTTCGCTTCAAACCAGTTTAGGTTATGGCTGGATTACTTCGGGCGTGGGTGTGATTGCCTCTATTATCTGTGCGTTAATGATTGATAAAGTCGGCCGCCGTCCTTGGTATAGTGCAGCATTTTTCTTGGCAATCATTCCACTCATGAGCCTCTCGATTTTAGGTGCAAAATCGGCGATGGAAGTGGTGATTTTAGCTACGCTGAGCTACGCCATTTTGCAGACCATTTCATTCTCTTTATATCTTTACGCTGCCGAACTTTACCCTACTCGCCTCCGTGCGATGGGCATTGGTTTTAGTACCGCTTGGTTACGTGCCGGCTCTGCAATTGGACCTGTTATGGTTGGTCTGGTGGTTGGTGGTTATGGCATTCAATATGTGTTTAGTGTGCTGGCGGTTGTGGCGCTCATTGGCGGCCTTGTGACCTTCTTGTTTGCTATTGAAACCAAAGGCCAAGTGCTCGAAAAGCTCTCCCCTTAATTCATCCATTTCATAAAAAGCTTGCCTAACCTCAGCGTTAGGCAAAGGGCTTATTCATGCTTAAAAAAGGAATTTAAAATGAATAAATATTTGCTATGGGGCTGTATTGGTTTAGGCAGTGTGAGCAACGCTTATGCAGAGCTTCCTCAAGAATTTGGCAAGTTAGAATTAAAAATTAACACCCGTTACTGGAACGATGAAGGCACTGCCCACCCCACGCTTGCCAACCCTTCGCCTTCGTCGAGTGAATATAAACAAAGCGCTTTAGGGCTTGAGTTAAATTATCAGTCCCCGTACATATGGGACTGGCTTGGGGTAGATGGCTCACTTTATGCAGTCACCAAGTTATTTGACTCAGGCAAACCGAGCGCTCAGCTTTTAGAGGTCGAAAATAACGGCAAGCTCGATCAAAACTTTGCGACTTTAGGCCAGCTCTACATCAAAGCAAAACTCGGCGACAAAGGTGAAATTAAATTAGGCCGCCAATTGCAAGATTCGCTGTTGCTCAAAAGCACTAATAACCGCGCAGTGCCCGATACTTTTTCGGGTGCGAGTGGTCAGTTTCAACTGAATGATCAACTACAGACTTACATCGCTTACTATGACCGCTGGAAACCGCGCAGCATGGACTCATTTGAAAAACTGGTGACTGAAAATGACGAGCACATTGATTATGTCGGTTTGCTTGGTGCCAAATATCAGTACAAAAACTGGAGCTTGAATGCCGAATATTTAAATAGCAAAGATTATTTAAAAAAGTACGGGGCGATTGCTCAATATAAATTGCCGATGCATGGCCTTGTGTGGACATTTAACACAGGTGTTTTTTTCTCGCATGATGATGGCAAGTTATTTAAATGCGGTGCCGAAACCGAGCTGGACTGTGTCAAAGGCCAAGACATTAACAACCGTGGCAATGGTTATTTTGTAGATGTAAATGTGGCTAAGAATAATATTGAAGGCGGCATTGCCGTTTCAAAGTTTGATGGTTTTTGGATAGAAGATAACTTTGCCGTGCAATCGGCCCGCGACTCTGTTTTAACCCAAGACCACGGCACCAACCCGTTTCCGACCTCTGCGACCATTGGCCCCGACTTTACCAATAACGATGAAACCGCCGTTGCCCTTCGGCTGAAATATAACTGGAAAGACTATGTGAAAGGTTTAAAAACCGAGGCGAAGTATATTTATGGATTTGGCGCTCACCAAAGTAACATCAGCAGTGATATTGAAGGTAAAGAGCGTTACTTTGACTTTACAGTGAGTTATGCCTTGCCATGGGTGAAAAACTTAGATGTGCGTTATTCATTTTTGCATTATGAGTCAAAGTTTAAAAATGCAAACCTAGGTGAAAAAATAAATGGTCTAACACGTAAAGATTGGGACCAGCATCGTGTATTTATTAATTACCGTTATACATTTTAAGAACAAGTTAAACGTTTAGTTTAACTTTATTATATTTATTAATTTACGGCTTTAAATAGATTAACTCTTGAGTTTAATTAAAATATAAATTCATATTTTAATTTTTTATAATATTTTATTTAAATTGAATTGACCTGTTAAAAACTTATGATTATTATGGTCCCGCTGGCCTACATTGCCAGTCGGTTTTAGCAGACCGTAGATCCATGGCGGGTTATAGTTCTACTATAAGTCGTTAGACCCTTGCGTCCCTTTTCTTTGCGGTAGGACGGGAGGGGGACGCGCTTGCGCGTGCTGGTTCCTTGGATCCCAGTCTGCTAACCCCTTTTCGTTCTACCACCATAATCAATTGACGGTGATCTTTGGTGGTAGAGCTCCATAAATTCTAGGAGTTGACCATGCCATTTTTTATATTAATCCCCTATCCTCTCTCGTGATTTTATTTATTTAAAATTTAGGCCTTCTCTCACCTAAAATATTTTAAATTTATAAATACTTTTATTTTAAAATTTTAATCATTTTATTTTCCTGTATGACAGGCGGGTTAACTATTCCATTTTTAAATGATTTTAATACTTTAAATATATGCGGCTTATTTTTTATTAATAACTTAGTGAAAATTATCACGAGAATAATATGAAACTTTATAAACCTATTTTGGCTTTAAGCCTTTTAATAGGCGATTACGGTGTTTCTGGTTGCGACATTCACACTCAGCAGGATTTTGAAGAAATTTGCCTGTCTGGTGGGCACACCCAAGCCAGTTGCGACTGTATTTACCAACGGCTTGAACAAGTGTATTCGCATAAGCTCATGCAACGTCTAGAACATGTCAGTTTGCAAAGTCCTGCTCTCCCACAGGACTTTGCCCCTACTTTTTTTAGTGTGATGCGGCGGTGCGATAAAGAAGACATGGGCTAAGCGTTTGGCTTAGCTCCCTTATCTCTGTGCCGCAATGGTGGATTACTTTAACTCAGCGCAAAAAATTAAAGTTCTGTTGTGGCACGGGGGCCTTGGGGAACAAGTCAGCTGTACTGAACAATAAAAATATACAGTATTGTCTACCCCCTATTTGGTATGCTTTTGGAACTTCATGAAGATAAGAAGGAATAGATTTGGCAACACCATATATAACAATAGGCTGCCCCACTACTGGCGGCGGTCAAGTAATTTCTGGGAACAGCATGTTCCTAGTCGACGGTATTCCCGTTGCCTGTGTCGGTGACAAAGCGACCTGTCCCACTCATAAAGTTGTTGCAACTATTGTGTCTGGCGACCCGTATATGCAAATCTTTGGGAAAGCTGCTGCCCGTGTTAACGACTCTCTTTCCTGTGGCTGTAAGTTACTTCCACAACAGAACTTAGTAGTTCAGGACAATGGTGGTGGTTCGGCTCAAAGTTCGCCAGCGAGTAAAGCACAAGATAGTTTTGTTCCTCAGACTGACGAGCACGGGCTTAAGTTCCAGCTTAAAGATCAGGAGACTGGCAAACCACTTGCTCAACAATATTTTAAATTAAAAGGCCCTGACGGCACTGAAATCGAAGGTTTTACAGATAAAAGCGGTTATACAGAATTAATAAAAACAGGTACAGAAGCCAAAGAGGTTGATTTAACTACTTTTGATTTATCAAAGCCGATGGCAGAGTGGAATTAAGAATGTCAGATAAGAACTTAAGAAACCCATACAATAGACATATTCCAGATACATCACCTGCATGGGATGCGTACCCTCATGAAGAGAAAGTATGTGAAATAACAGAGCCTCTTTGTAATGACCATATTAAAATCCGAAATTATTATATGGCTCGCCCTTATAACTTTATGATGAGTGTTAATCAATGGGCAGAAGTAGGAAACACCATTGAATTATTAATGGCTGTTCGGTTTGGTATGGAATGGGATATGAATAAGTTTGATGATCGGCTTCTTTCCGATCCGGGCTTTCATACTCAAATGTATATTCGTTTCCATAATTACGTACTAAAACACGCCATGAAGGAAGGTGTCAGAGTTGTCAGCGAATTTCAACAAACAGCCTTTAAAGTTCGATTCTTAAGTGCCTTTGCAGTTGATGAACTGCTTGAATTACGAAATCTGAGTAAGTTCGATCAAGGCAAAGAAATATATGGAAAAATTCAAGACCTCAAAGATACATTTGCAAAGTTAAATGTAGCACGAGCTACTACTGATTTAGCTCAATTAAGAATGAATGATGGACCATTATTCATTAATCGTGAAATGTTTAAAAAAGTCTTTAATCAGGACTTTAACCCTAAGATGATTCAAATAATGAAACAATCTAGAGAATATCCCGGAGATCCTATTAATGTTCGTGAAAAAGGGCTTTATTAGTCCATTAAAAATAACCCTTATCTCTGTACTTTACCTAGCTCTTAGCGGATGTGCCAATACGCAAGTTAATAACAATAGAGAAGCTGTTATTAATTCAACACGCGGGGCAGTAGATATGCTGATTATGGACCAGCCAGTCTATAGGAATGCAATTGCTAACGAGAAGAACAAGGTTACAAATGCTTTACTTTACACAACCTTAAAGAAAATGGGAGTTTTAAGTGAGCTTGAGAAAGAAATAGGTAATAACTTTGTAATTGAAGAAGACCTATCCTTAGCAAAACTAAATCAATTATGCTGGACAACTAAATTTCTTCAGCATTATAGAAACGACTTATCGCCCGAATCACAAGCTGATTATCAGAAAGTTTATGCTTGGGTGGATGCCAAACAATCTATCTGGCTAAAAAAACTGAATGAATCTTTTAGTAAAGATGAACTCGGTGAAAACGATTGTCGTAAATAATGAGTCAATAAAAAAAGCCACTTATCATAAGTGGCTTTTTTTATTGAGAATTTTTGGTGGAATAGCAATCCCATAAAGATAAAATAAGATTAGCTGTATAGCCAATTTATATTAATGATTACGCCACTCTTCAACTTCATAAAAACGGGTAAGATCTTTTAATTCTTCATCTGAAAATTCATAATGATTGACTTGACTATCATATTTTTCAGCTACCAAGGCGTTCTCATTAAGAAATCTCTGCATTTCATTGTAGATATATGTTGTATCTATACTGTTTAATTCCTCATTTATTGGGCCAAGTTCAGTAACGCGAAATTGTTTTTGTTTATTATCAGTTTCCCCATCTTTTTTACCATTTATTCGGATACTAACCAAACCTTGCTCTTTAAGTTTTAAAATTGCACTACGTACTGAAGAACGAATATTTTGTCTAGGTGCTGGCTTAAGTGTAATTTCAATTTCTTCCACATCTTTTTTATCATCTGCGTCAGAAAATAAATTTTCTGCAATTAGATTATATAAAGGATTTAAACTATCAACTCGAATAGTGGTACTTCCCATATAAGGTAATTCAGCAGCAACTTTTTTATCCATGTTATGTTGTAGCTCGACCATTTTAAACTCAAAGCCACCAACACCAATCTGAGGTAAAATACCATTAACATATTCTTTGAATACTGATAAGCTTGGCGCGCCTTGACGACTTGCATAAACAAATAAATTTCTTTCTTCGTCAAATAGTACATAAGCGGCAAAACCTACATTTGCATTTTGTTCATTTTTCTTCAAGTCTTCTAAAAGGTCTGTCGTATCAATTGATTCATCACTTGCAATAACCTTTTGAAATGCCTCATTTGTTTTAGTACTAATAAATAAATAGAAATTTTTAGTACTAGGAACTGGCACTAGAAAAAGTTTCTGGTCACCTTTTGCTAATCTTTTAGCAATATTAATACTTGTTTCCCAATTAGTGAAAGCCTTGAAAAATGGTTTTAAATCAAAAAGATATCTTTCTGAATTGTTAGTATTAATAACATAGTTAAAATGAAAATAAGCTTGCATATTGTTACCTTTTTTACAAAGTGTTGTAAATTTGTTAAAGATTTTAAATTATCAAAAAATATAACATTTTGCATAAAATAAAAGCAACTTATCTTTAGAATTAATTTCTACTTAAAAGTATTATTTAAAACAGTAATCACATTATTATTAAGAATTTCTTAAAAATACTATATCAAATTTTCCTAATACACCCTTAACACAATTGAAATAATTAAAAGATTAAGCTGCATTTACTTAAAATAATCTTAAATACAAATTACATCTCTTTAACCATTCAAGCCTACCTTTTATGATAAATCTACTTTCATCAATGTATTGCTTTCTCTATTAAATTTCTAAACTTAATAAAGGTAGATTAGAAATAAATTGTAGTCTTTATACCTTTAGGATTTATCTTCTTCTAATACACGAGCTGTGGTTTTTGGGAGTTTTTCTGTAAAATAAAGATATAAACCACTGATCGCTAGAACTGAAGTCAAAAAGATTACCGCATAAGAAATAGCAGAATGATCTCTATTATTATTTTTTATATCTGAAATCCAGGAGAGTAAGACTCCAAGGATAATAACTATTAATAATGTTAATAAAGCTAAAACAAAAACTAACGTTATAAGTGAAATATTAGTCTGTAATAATTTACTTGTTGCACTAATAATCTGCATACCACCAAAAATTGTGATAATAATTGAAGCAAAAATACCAAGTATAGATATGTAGTTTGAAATTGTTGATTTTGCCTGCACATCTGCTTCAACAGCTAATTTTTCAGCTTTTTCTGATATGAACTGAGCCTTACTTGCTGTTTCTTTCGCTATATTAGCAATATTTCTCGCTCCTCCTGCAATATCATTCGCAGTCTCCGCAGCATGCAAGATAAATTGTTTCTGAATAAGTGCCAATGTTATATGGTGGGTAAATTTTTCATAACATTCCTTGAGATGTGGGTCTTCTATTCCTTGACACAATTTTAATAACTCTTCATACACAGTTTCAGTGAAACTCTGAAAAGCACTAGATGGAGTTGCTTGATTTTGATGTTGAAAAACTAATAAAGATATCTCTTTATAGGGTAGTTTATAAAATGTTTCACCAGCTGGCCTGCTAACAAAATCATCTTTAAAGAAATGAAATAAAGATGCTGTCGCTACAACAACATCTTTATTATGATAAAGGTTAATATCTAAATGATTATTAATTAATTTTTCTAAAGAAGGTTCATTCATAACTAAATTATTAAAATATATACTGATTAATTAAATAACATCTTGAGCAGCTCTCAATTCATCAAAGGTATATTTAAGTTCTTTAGTACCAGCAAGTATTTCTTTTTCATAATCTTTCCAAGCACTTTCTTGATGAGTCATTTCAACCAAATCAAATGCTTCCTTTTTAATTAATTTAGAAATAACACTATTAGTGTACTTAATAAATTCATCATCGATAAGGAATCTTTGTGGATTAAAATCAACTTTTCGTACCCCTAGAGCACTACTATTATCCTGCTCAATCGTAGACTTAGGGGATATAATTCGACTAAAACCATACATTTTAAAAGTATGATAAACCTCAGTCACTACTGGTCCATATTGCCATTTCTCAAAAGATTCAGGAAATAAAGCCTCATTATTGAACTTTATATAAGTTGTTGAAACATAGTACAAAATTTTCTGCAGTTTTAATGGAGTAATAGTACCTAATGCTTCTTCGTTTACATACCAAATTATATAATTCGCTATATCTAATGCTTTATATTTCTTATTCATCTCTCACCTCATCCTATTTAAATAAACCTTGATCAAAATTGAATTACAAATCCAATTCAAGGAGTTCGTAGTTTGATGGCGCTCATCTCTCTATTCCCAAAATAAATATATATTTTTCAACAACTTATATTTAAACAAGATACAAAAAAGGTAAGAAAAATATCTTACCTTTTATTCATTTTATTAAACCGTATTTCTAATATATATGCAATATGTGGAACACATTTTGTGAAACAATTTATACTTTTTTCTCTTTTCTCTTACAATCTCTATCTACTTATTTGAATTATTTATCAAACTTTTAATTCCCATATGATAGAAATTAAAAAATCTGAGATATTTGATAATAAAATCTGTCAATAAAAAAGCCACTTATGATAAGTGGCTTTTTTATATAGAGAATTTTGGTGGAGATGGCGGGAGTTGAACCCGCGTCCGCCAGCATTACGCTCGAGAATACTACATGCTTAGATATCGTCTATTGTTTTAACACCTTGTGACCCGACGAACAGGGTACAAGTTGCGATCCTCTAAGTTTGGTATAAAGCCCCGAGGCTTGACTCTATACGGACTTGTGTGCGTGCGCTACGGTCGGGTTCCTAAACCACAAGTATTCTAGGAAGCGGACAAACTGCCCTTAGGCAGCTAGAGCGTAAGTTTCGTCGTTTGCGACTAAAATATGCAAATTTGATTTACGAGAGAAAATGCGCTCTCGGCATGCATCTATGAGTTTCATCACCAGCGTCGAAGCCAATAACATCCCCATGAATGTATGAGCATCATAGCATAACTAAAATAAAATACTGTGCATTTTATCAACAGTCTGCTACTGATGAACATATTTACATAATTGAGTGTCTTTTGTTTTTTTCAAGGGCCACATAAAAAAGCTGCCAAACATGACAGCTTTTTTAAGTTTGGTCTATAAAGCACCATTGCCTAACACGATCCCTTCACGGCGTGGGTCTACCCCTCCTGCGTATTTGCTTTGATTATTTATATTTACTTTCATAATCGTTGAAATACCACTGGTTTGCGCAGTGTTGGCAACGCCATGCCCTTTTGCCTTTAAGCCTTCAATCAAATCAAGCAAAGAAAGCTGCACATTCGAGCTATCCACATTGGTGTTTTTGCTATTGGTCGCACCAAAGTTTACAAGCGAGGTGGCTTGCTGCGCATTTAAGTTCCAGTCCAGCGCACCCACCAAAGTTTTAACCACATATTGAATGATGGTACCGCCACCTGGTGAACCTGTTGCCATATAAAACTCATCTGGCGTAGTACCTTTAAACACTAAAGTTGGCGCCATGGTACTCCGTGGGCGTTTGCCTCCTTCCACACGGTTGGCAACCAGTGCTCCCGTGCTGTCTAGTGGGTTGGCGCTAAAGTCAGTTAACTGGTTCGACAGCAAGAAACCATCCACCATGTGGAATGAGCCCATACTCGATTCAACCGTCGATGTCATTGAAACCACATTGCCATAGGCATCTACAATGGTGAACTGAGTTGTACCATGTTCAACAGTGGTGTCGACACCCGAAGCTGGATTGAAATTACCTGCTGGCGCAACGCCCATACTTTGGTTCGGGTTAATCAATGCTGCACGTTGTTTTAAGTAATTTTTATCAATAAAGCTTGCAATACCCTGTGCTGGTAAAGCAACAAACTCAGTGTCTGCTACATATTTATCGCGGTCGGCGTAGGCCAAACGTTCTGCCTCAGCCACTAAATGCACTCCCATCACATCTGGCACACCACCTTCATTTTCAGGGTTTTTAGGTGGATAAAGCGACATATCAAAGTTTTCTAAAATACCCAGTGTTTGTGCAACTGCAATCCCTCCCGAAGATGGAGGCGGCATGGTGCAAACATAATAACGGTCACGGTAAGTGGTGCAAATCGGGTCGCGTTTTTTAACCTGATAGTTCGATAAATCCTGCAAGGTCATTAAACTTGGGGTAATTGGAGTTCGTGCTGGGTCATCCCCCATCGTCTGGCCTGCTTTTGCCACAATCGCTTGGGCGATCGGGCCAGTGTGCAATGCATTTGCCCCTTGTGAAGCAAGTGCTTCTAGGGTTTTTGCATAGGCTTTATTAGTCATGGTCTCGCCGACTTTGCGTGGTGAACCATCTGTGTAGAAATAGGTCGCCATTGCATTTGCATCGAGCGCTAAGCTGTTTGCATTGCTTGCAATTGCGTCTGCCAAACGCCCCGGAATACGGAAACCGTTGTCAGCCAAACCAATCGCTTCACCAAAAAGCTGGTTCCACTTAAGCTTGCCATGTTCCTGTTGTGCTTGTTCAAGCAAACGCATCACACCCGGCACACCAATCGAGCGACCACTACGGCGCGCACTTGGTACAGGTGCAGGTGAATTTGGGTCATATATATCTTGGCGAATTAAATAATATTCATTGGCTGCGGCTGGTGCGGTTTCACGTCCATCATAAGCCGTGACTTTTTTGGTTTTGGCGTCGTAATACATCATAAAACCACTACCCGCAATCGTGCTCGACTGTGGTTCAACCAAACCGAGCACCGCTTGTACTGCAACAGCTGCATCGACTGCGCTACCACCTGCTCTTAAAACATCACAGCCTGCTTTTACCGCAAGTGGTGTGTTTGCCACCACCATATATTTATCTGCGTATTTAACCGTGTTACCGAGTCTATAACCCGATGCACCTTCAGGCGCGGCTGGGTCACCATTTTGGTTTGAACCGACCACCACGCTTGAACCGTCTTGTGCCAGCTTGCTACAACTGGTGGGATCATTATCAACAATTAAATTGGGCGGGGTTGTATTTGAATCATCCTTGGGCTGATCTGACGAGGAGTCATCTCCACATCCTTGTAATAAACCGACTGCTAATAAACTACTGAACAAAAATGAATATCTTTTATTCACGTGATAACTCCAATATATACGCCTGCCTATCCATGCAATTGCCATGCAAGCTTCTTTGTTTTCAGGTATTAAGTTTTTTTAATCTTTGATAAAAATAAGGTTTTATAATATTGAATGTTTAAGGGCGTTTTATCCTGTGCCCTGTCTTATGCCTCCTTGCTTGATATCACACTCTTTTATAACTGATTTGCCCGATTCTGGCATGCTTTATTTCGCTAAATACAGTTAAATCTGCCATTTATAGACTCGCTCTATTTTTTAATAGAGCTAAAAAAAGCACCTCCGGAGAGATGCTTTTGATGTTTAGTGAGAAGGCATTCCGCCGATGTCCCCTTTGGGTTTTGGACACAGCCAAATGACCAGCCCCGCAAAGACAAACACCATCGCAAACAGTAAAAATACATGGTTTGCCGACATGGTAATCGCTTCTTTATCGACGAGGTTTGAAATGATTCCTAAGGTCGAGTCAGCCGAAAAACCATTTTGCAAAAGGTTATTTTGTACTTCGGCAGTATTTAGGTTTGACACCATTTCACTGCGTGCAACTTTAGCGTGATCATCCCAAACGGTGACTGCAATTGAAGCACCAATCGCCCCTGCCATGGTTCTTAAAAAGTTCATTAAGCCCGCAGCAGATGCAATTTCTTGCTGCAACACCGAACCCAATGCAATGTTCGACAGTGGAATAAAGAAGAACGGCACAGCAAAACCTTGCAGGATTTGCGGCCAAGCCAGTGCCATAAAGTCGGCATCTGTGGTCCAGAACGCCCGCATTAAGGTCACAGCACCCAGCAAAATCAGGCCAAAGCTTGCAAGCGCACGTGGGTCATGTTTGGTCGAAAGCTTTGCCACAATCGGTGACATGGTCAAACTACCAAAGCCCATGGTTGCAGTTAAATAGCCGGCCCATGTGGCGGTGTAGGAAAGGTTCATTTGCAGCCACTGCGGGATCAGTACAATACTACCAAAGAACGCTCCAAAGCCGAGCGACAGTGCCAGTACCGAAATTGCAAAGCCCCTATGCCTAAAGACTTTCACATCCACCACAGGGTGCTTGTCGGTCAGCTCCCATATGAGGAACACCACAAAGCCAATGACGGCGGTTAAAGCGAGTACCACAATGCTCGTACTGTTAAACCAGTCGCGTTCATGCCCCAAATCGAGCATAAGCTGTAGCGCACCAATCCACAGTATTAACAAACCTAAACCGACCGTATCGATTCTTAAAGAAATGGTTTCTGTTTCGGCTGGTTTGAGCAAACGGATTGCCGCTAAAACACAAATAATGCCGACCGGAATGTTAATAAAGAAAATCCAGTGCCAAGACAGGTTGTCACTAATAAGACCACCTAAAATTGGTCCTAAAATTGGCCCAACCACTGTGGTCATTGCCCATAGGCCCATGGCCTGTGCATGCTTTTCTTTAGGGAAAATACGCATGAGCAAGGTTTGGCTGAGTGGCATAAGTGGGCCACCGCATAGACCTTGCCCAATACGGAAAAACACCAGCATTCCTAATGAGTTTGCTAGGCCGCACAAGAAAGAAAAAATGGTGAAACCAATCAGGCCAAAAATAAAAACCCGAACAGTTCCAAAGCGGCCCGCAAGCCAACCCGTTAAGGGTACACAAATCGCTTCTGCAACTGCATACGATGTAACGACCCATGTCCCTTGCGTACTTGAAACAGCAAGGTTACCGGTAATGTGCGGTACAGATACGTTGGCAATGGTCGTATCCAGTACGACCATAAAGTTCGACAAGGCAATAACAAACGCTGCCAGTAATAAACGGCCACCGCTCAGTTCGGCAAAAGGTGTTTGCGTTTTCATAAGCGTTTACTTCGCAGATAAGTCGACTTTTGCTTCCATCGACAAGCCAACACGTAGTGGGTGTTCAGCAAGTTCTTTCGGGTCAAGTGCAATACGAACTGGTAAGCGTTGAACCACTTTAATCCAGTTACCTGTTGCATTTTGAGCCGGAATTAAGGCAAAGGCAGAGCCTGTACCACCAGAGAAGCCCATCACTTTGCCGTGATATTCAACATCGTCACCATATAAATCTGAAGTAAGTGTGACGATTTGACCCGGACGGACTTTTTTCAACTGACTTTCTTTAAAGTTCGCATCTACATATAAATCGTTGAGCGGCACAATCATCATCATGCTGGTGCCCGGCGCAACGCGTTGCCCCACTTGAATATTACGACGCGTCACCACACCATCAACTGGCGCACGAATCACGGTACGTTCCAAATCAAGCTGAGCTTGTTCAACATGTGCTTGTGCAACTTGTACATCAGGTGTTGAAGTCTCGCTTACACCCTGAATTAAAGCTTCGTTCGCTGCAAAAGTGCTTTCGGCAGCTTTACGGCTTGAAGATGCTTGCGCTAAACCTGCTTTAGCAAGCTCTAGCCCTGCTTTGGCTGTTTCAACTGCACTTTGTGATTTAGTGAGTTCTTCTTTAGACACTGCACCAGACGCGGCAAGTTGCGCACGACGATTCAGCTCTAAAGCAGCTCTGTCGTAGTCGGCCTGTGCTTGAGCAACTTGCGCTTTGGCACTGGTAATTTCGTCGGCACGAACCACAACTTGAGAGTTTAAAGAGCTACTGTTTGCCGCAGTTTGTTTGTATTGGCGTTTTGCTTTGGCGAGTTCTGCCTCAGCTTGCGCCAGTGCAATTTTGGCATCACGATCATCAATACGAACCAGCACGTCACCACGATGTACTGTTTGGGTATCTTTTACCACAACCTGAGCGACCTGCCCGCTTACCATTGAAGTGATTTGAGCCGTTTCTGCACCGACATAGGCATTATCCGTACTCACGGAATGATTTAAAAATAATGCCCAGATTGCATATAAAATAGCGGCGATCAATAAAATCAGCGCAAAAAAACCAAGAAATTTTTTGCGCTTGTTCTGATTGTTGTCATCCGAGGCAGATGTTGTTGGCACTGTTTCTTGTACATTGCTTTGTGCATCAGTCATGGTATGTTCCTAAAGATGGGTTGGCTTTGCCATCAATCTCGCACTACACCTTGTTATAGAGTTTTTATTTTTCTATAAACAAGACATACCGCATTGTCAAAGGAGCTAATTTTAACGCTAAAACCTCATGATATGAGAATAAAAAATTATAACTAATGCGTTCGTTCTAATTAAATTAATGTTTATCTCAAAGTTTTTGTGAAAATTCCTGCTTTTCAAACACTAAAAAAAGCGCACTTGGCGCTTTTTAAATACTTAAATCGGTAACTTAATAGGCGTATGAAGCAATACCCGCAGCAATTGCTTTGCCTTCATCATTGACCATGGTCATGCGCATGGTACAGCCCTTACGACCTAAACGCAGAACTTCGGCACGTGCAATAAAGTATTTACCACGCCCCGGCGCCAAATAATCGACACGCATGTCGACAGTTGCCAAACGCGATACTTGCTTAATGGTCTCGGTTAAAGTTTCCGGCGTTGAACGGCGATATAGGTGTTCCATTGCCACAATACCGCCAATGCTATCGAGCAAGGTTGCAGCAACTCCACCATGTAAAATCTGAAATGCCAGATTGCCAATCAGGTCTGGTTGCATCTCGATATAGCCTTCAATCTGCCCGTCCACCACACGCATAATCATTCCACTATGCTTAAAAAAAGGAGAGCTATTAAACGCCTTACATAATTGCTTAAGAACTACATTCAGGTCAGTTTTTGCACCTAAATGAATGCTCCCAGTCCAATTTTTCTTTTCATCACTCATACGTTGCCTAAATTTAAAAGCATGATAAACACCCATAATTTTGTACAAATCCAGCATTATGGGGCTACAATACAGCAGTCGGTTGACAGTAATGGAATATCCGCCAACCTATCCTAGTGTAATACCGAACATCGAGATTGTTATGACTTATACGTTCAATCGTCCTGCATTTCCAGCCACTCGCATGCGCCGTATTCGTAAAAATGACCAGTTGCGTGCGATGGTCAGCGAAACACAGCTCACTACCAATCACTTGATTTATCCAGTATTTGTATTACCAGGACAAAATCAGACCCAAGATATTCCAAGTATGCCAAACATTCAGCGTTTGTCGGCAGATTTATTACTGAAAAAAGCTGAAAGACTTCTGGAATTGGGCGTATCAAAACTGGCTCTTTTTCCAGTTACCCCGCAAGAAGATAAAAGCCTCACCGCAGAAGCTGCATGGCATGAAGATGGTTTAGTTCAAACCACTTGCCGTTTACTTAAAAAAGAATTACCAGAAATGGTGTTAATCACTGATGGTGCCCTCGACCCATACACGACTCATGGTCAAGACGGCATTATTGATGACACTGGCTATGTGCTCAATGACGAGACCGTAGAATGCTTAATTAAACAAGCATTAAGTCATGCCGAAGCAGGTGCTGATGTGGTTGCACCAAGTGACATGATGGATGGCCGTATTGGCGCAATTCGTCAAGCTTTAGAAGCCAATGGTCACATCTATACCAACATTATGGCCTACTCTGCAAAATATGCGTCGAGCTTCTATGGCCCGTTCCGTGATGCTGTTGGCTCTGCATCCAACCTCAAAGGTGGTAATAAATATAACTACCAGATGGACTTTGCCAACCGTGCCGAAGCTTTACATGAAATCGCGCTTGATATTCAAGAAGGCGCCGACATGGTGATTGTAAAACCGGGCATGCCATATCTGGATGTGGTACGTGAAGTGAAAGATACCTTTGGTGTTCCGACATTCATTTATCAAGTGAGTGGCGAATACGCGATGTTAGCTGGCGCAATTCAAAATGGCTGGTTATCAGAATCAGTGATTTTAGAATCACTCATGTGCTGCCGCCGTGCTGGTGCAGACGGGATCTGGACTTACTTTGCAGAAACTGCTGCCGAAAAACTCAAGGAAATGAACTAAGTTCGCAGAGAAAGGATAACACTGCATGCATATTGCAATTATTGGCGCGGGCATAAGTGGATTAATGTCTGCGCTGGAGTTGGTTGAACAAGGCTGTACGGTCAGCATTTTCGATCAACAACAAGCGGGACAAGCAGCCTCTTGGGCTGGCGGAGGCATTCTCTCTCCAATGTACCCTTGGCGCTATGTGCATGCAGTGAACCAACTCGCTCAATTTGGCAAAGCGTCTTATCAAGCATGGAACCAAAAACTCTCCCCTGTTACAGGGATTGATTTTGAAATTCATGACACAGGCATGCTGATTTTTGATGAAGAAGATTTTGACGTGGGGCTTTCCTACGCCGAGCAACATCAAGAACCCATGCAACGCTGCGAATATTTACAGCAAGATGCCCTAGAGCAAGTAAATCCGCATATTTCCGCTCAGTTTCAACAAGCCATTTATTTCCCTGAACTGTCTAATATTCGTAACCCACGCGTATTACAGTCTCTGATTAGTTATTTAAAACAGCATCCAAATGTTGAGTTTTTTGAGCACTCTGCTGTTAAAAAACTGATTCAACAGGATGATGTTATACAGGTACTACAAACCGAAGATGGTCGCAAATATACAGCAGATCATTTTGTAATAACTTCGGGCGCATGGAGCCATTACTGGAACTCACAATTACAACTCGAAATTCCAGTCGAACCTGTTCAAGGTCAAATGTTGTTATTTAAAACACCTGCTCACTGGTTACCGACCATGTGCATGAATCGAGTCATGTATCTGATTCCACGTATGGATGGTCATATTGTGTGTGGTTCAAGCATGGCACATCGTGGTTTCGACACTTCCACCGACGAAACAACCCAACAGAATATTTTAGAAGCGTGTCTGGAAATGGTTCCTGAACTGGCAGATTTTCCGATTGTACAGCGCTGGGCAGGACTCAGACCAAGTTCACCAAATGGCGTTCCCTATATTGGCAAAATGCCTGAAATGGATAACCTCTGGGCAAACTTTGGTCATTTTAGAAATGGTTTATGTATGGGTGCAGGCTCAGCACAATTGCTCCGTCAACTTATGCTGGGTCAACCGACCTTAGTTGATGCAAAAGCATATTCACCAGAGCGCCTACAAAATAAAATCTTAGCCTGACGCGAGTATATTCTCTAAAGCCATTTTTAACTGAGGATATGCAAACTCAAATCCTTCTGCTTGTAAGGCAGCAGGTTTAACGTATTGACCATTCAAAATCAATTGCGATTGCTCCCCTAACAAACAGCTAAAAACCGTGTTTGGTACTGACAACAGCGGTTTCTTATTGAGTACCGCAGCAGCTTGTTCAACAAAAGCTTGTTGAGTCACATTTTCTGGCGCCACTACATTATGGATTTGGGCAGATTGAGGATGGTGAAATATAAACTCGATGGCGTTTAACACGTCTTTAATGTGTACCCAAACCACAGGCTGACGACCATGACCAATTTGACCAACTAAATTGAGTCGAATAGGAAGCAACATTTTAGGCAAGATACCACCGCCTTGCCCAAACACCACGCCTAAGCGAATAATTTTAGTATTTTGCTGAGTATCTGCTAAAGCTGCGCGCTCCCATTCTTGGCAAAGCTGAGACATAAAAATAGGCTGTGGTGAACTTTGTTCGGTGCACACCTCTGCCCACTTTTCTTCAACATCTATACCGTAATAGCCAATGGCCGAGCCAGAAACAATCACTTCTGGGAAAATTTCAGATTGCTTGAGCCACGCATACAATTTTCGTGTCGTGTTTACTCGGCTTTCAATGAGTTGTTTTTTACGTGATTCGGTCCAGCGTTTTTCACCAATATTTGAGCCCGCCAAATTCACCACATAGTCAATTTGACGTGTCGAAATATCTTCGAACTTTTGCACCCATTGCAAGGCAGGATGGTCAGATTCCTTTCCAGCCTGTCGTGTCACAGCAATCACGTTATAATTTTTTTGTAGTAGAAACCTAATTAAATGCGTGCCAATAAAACCGCTGGCACCCGTAATTAATACATTCTTATTCATATTTCCTCCAAAACCGAGGACACAAGTTTTAGTTAATTATATAAGAATCATTTATATTTAATCGTAGCGGTTTCTATAGTGATCTATTACACATTAAACATTTTGCTTGCCATACGCTGTGCCTGTTTCCCATAAAACCAATAGGTAATCAAATAAAGCGGTATAGCTAACATTAAAAGCATAATGAGCATAATGCTTAAAAACTGAGGCTGTTTGAGGTAAAGCATAAAGTTTTGCAAAATCTCTGGGTCTTTTCTTGCAAATAAAAATAGGCCGAATAAAACACCACACAAGTTATAGCCCCAAAAAATCAGGGTAAAACCTAAAGTAAATTTCTTTTTTTCTTGTACAGTTGGTGCACGACGCTCTTTCTTTAAAAATTTAAACAAGACAAAAATCATTGCGCCTAAATATGGAACGGCTGTTAAAATACCACCTACACTCGCTGGTAATAGTGCTGCAACGACACCTACAATTAAGGTGAGTCCTATGCATAAAGCAAAAAACCAGAGAAAGTAAGAGCGTAATTTGGTCATCATTTTGCCTAATTTATGGGTTCAAAAAATAATTATAAATTTTTTTCGATTTTTTTTCATTTTTCTGTCAACCAATCTGAATCCCTTGACGTTATATAGGGTAATAAGGTCGCAGCAACCGAATACTTCCTTTGCACGGCATCCGCAAAATTGTTTCGGTGACCTTTCATTACGACTCTTTTCTTCCTTCAGATTTGGTTTTGTTAGCAGCCTAAACCCTTGATGAAGTTTTTGACCGACGATTCTCTCATCACTCGAATCGTCGGTTTTTATTTTTTAGCACCTTCACTTATTTTACGCTCAACATACACAATAGTTCTTTCTTGGCTATAAACGCTATGCGTATACTTTTTACACCATAAAAATATGATTTAAATAATATGAACACGATTGCCTATTTTGAAATCCAGTCTTCAAACCCTGCTCGCGATGCGCAGTTTTATCAAGCTGTGTTTGGCTGGCAATTTAAACTCGATGAAAGCTTACCAATTGAATATTACCGTATAGAAACACCATCAATCATGGGCGGCCTTTTAAAACGTCCCGCTCAAACGCCTCCAATGGAATATGGCACCAATGCTTTTACCTGTTCGGTTCAAGTCGAAAACTTTGATGAAATTGCCGCAAAAATTTTAGCGCAAGGTGGCATTGTGGCAATGGATAAATTCGCCATTCCCGGTCGTGCTTGGCATGGTTACTTTGTCGATTTAGACCATAACGTTTTTGGTATTTTTCAAGTTGATGAAAATGCTGCTTAAAGATTTTATTTAACGACTCTTTTATTTTTTAATTTATAGCCACCGCCTTGTTATCGGTGGCTATTTCATATTGATTATTCGGCAAAGCTAAAGGTGGCTTCACATGTAATTGGGAAATTAACCGAATTGGCAATCATGCATTCGTGATGTGCTTCTTCATGCAATTTTGCAGCAAGCTCTTGGTCTGCGCCTTTTTCTAAAACAACTTCTGGTCTTAAAGTAATTTGAGTAAAGTGACCGCGTTTAACTGGATCTGCATCTTCCATAAAGCCAAGTGCATGGTCAACATAACTCACAACGTGAATATGATTGACTGCACATAGGTGCAAATACCAAAGCTTATGACAAGCTGAAGCTGATGCAACTAATAAATCTTCTGGATTCCATCTGGTCACATCGCCTAAATAGGCAGGGTCTGATGAACCTTGAATAGTGGCTTTTTGTGGATGTTGAATACTGAAGTCTCGTTTATATGAACGATAAGATGAAGTGCCTGTACCTGTATTGCCTTCCCACTGTATTTTCACTTCGTATTTATGAATGGTCATTTTGTTCTCAAAGTTCATTGTTTGAACTGATAGTAACAAAGCAAAGTTTAAAGTGACAAAATTAATTCAGATTTCAGCTTAGGCTTAAATAACGAGCACTTTAAAATGTCTTGATAAAATCTCCTGCCAATTTATGCTAACGTATCTGTGTTTATTTTGGCTTGATGTCTGTTTCTATGTCCGTACATTTTCTACATACTTCTGACTGGCATTTGGGGCAGTTTTTTTATAATCATTCACGACACTACGAACACCAACAATTTTTAAGTTGGTTACTCACTCAAATTCAAGAAAAACAACCGCATGCCCTGCTCATTGCTGGTGATATTTTTGATGTGATTAATCCGGGTTCACAAGCACAAAAACAACTCTATCAATTTTTAGCAGATGCACATCGCCTTGCACCGCACATGCAAACGCTTATGATTGCCGGTAACCATGACTCAGGTTACCGTATTGAACAAGTCGAACCACTTTTAGAAAAATACAATGCAAAAACAGTGGGCGTAGTTCGCTGGAATGAAGATAAAACCCTAGATCTCGATCGACTACTTTTACCTATTTATAATCAAAATCAGGATATTGTGGCATGGTGTCTTGCCCTGCCTTTTTTACGCTCGGCCGAAATTACGGGTTTTAATGAACATACCACTAACAGTAAAAATGCGATTGCTTATTTGCACCAGCAACTCATTGCCGAAGCTAAACGTCGTAAAACACCAGACCAAGCGCTTATTTTGATGTCACATGCTCATATGCAAGGTGGAGAAACATCCGACTCTGAACGCCCAATTATTATTGGTAATGAAGAGGCGCTTTCAACGACTTTGTTTGAAGATGCTGTCGACTATGTCGCTTTAGGGCATCTACATAAACCACAAAAAGTAGGTCAGCCACACATTCGTTATAGCGGTTCACCCATTCCGCTTTCTTTTAGTGAAATTAACTATAAGCATCAAGTGGTTGAGGTCAAAATTGACCCGACTCAAGACACAGACAGCCGTTTGCAATTTGAAGCTGTAGAAATTCCGCGTTGTATCCAATTACATCGCATTCGTGGTGAGTTAAACGAAGTGCTGCAACAACTCAAAGCTTTGCCACACGGCGTGATTGAAAATATTGACCATCGTGAATATGTCGATATTGAATATTATAGTTTAACGCCACCACAGCCTAATTTACGTCAGCAGTTTGAAGCCGCATTGCCACCTGACCGCTATCGTTTAGTGCGTATTTCACGTCAATATGTGAGCCAAGATGCTTCGGACACCGATACCACTCAGCACATTGCACTTGAACCACCAACACCAGAAAAACTCTTTCAAAATATTTGGGAAAAACAAGGTTACAGCGCAGATGATGCAGTCTTAAAAGATTTTCTGAGTCTGGTACAAGAAGCACAAAAAAATCTTGAAAATGATGCAACCCCTTAAGGACATGTCATGAAAATTTTATCTATTCGTATAAAAAATCTGGCATCTCTTTCTGACGAGCACTTTATTGATTTTGAAAGCGCTCCTCTAGCTCACGCAGGCTTAATTGCCATTGTGGGAAAAACTGGTGCAGGTAAGTCGACCATTTTAGATGCCATGTGCCTCGCCCTGTTTAATCGCGTTCCTCGCCTTAAAGACAGCGATGGTAAATTAAAAGATGTTGATGGTTCAGAGTTACTCACCAATTCGCCTTTAACTGTATTACGCCGCGGTACAGGGCATGGTTTTGCTGAACTGTGCTTTATTGCACAAGATCAAAAACGCTATTTAGCACGCTGGGAAATTAAACGTGCGCGTGAAAATCCGAATGGTAAATTACAAAGCGTGCAACGCCATTTAAAATGCCTGACCGATGGTGTGGTGCTTGCCGACAAAGCCAAAGCAGTGGATGAAAAAGTTAAACAAATTACCCAGCTTTCATTTGAACAATTTACCCGTGCTGTTTTACTTGCCCAATCAGAAGTCACGGCGTTTTTAAAAGCACGAGATAGTGAACGCGGTGAGTTACTTGAGTACCTGACAAACTCCAGCATTTTCGCCAAAATTGGTGAACTAGCTTTTCGTAAAACAGCAGATATTGCTAAACAGCGTAAACAGCTTGAAGAGTTTTTAGGTCATATTGAGATTTTATCTGATGAAGAAATCGCAGCATTTACCGAACAATATCAGCAAGCTCAAGTGAACTATCAAAAATTAGAACAACAAAAAAATGTCTTAGACAAACAACAACAATGGTTTGAACGTAAAGCCAAACTTGAGCTTGAAGTTCAAATTAAACAGCAACAGTTTCAAAACCAGCAAAACCAGCATCAGCAACTTGCGGGTGAACGTGAGCAATTAAAACGACTCGAAGTTTTCTCTGAAATACGCCCACAGGTCTTTCAGCAGACGCAAAATTTACAAACCTTGCAACAACTTGAGCCGCAAATTCAGCAAGCTCAAATTAAGTTTAATGATTTGGTTCAAATTTTTGAAACTGGACAAAAACAATATCAATCAGCAGAGCAAGAACTCAAACAAACGCTCGATTTTGAGCAACAGCATCAACCTGCTTTAAATCAGGTTCGACAGTCTATTCAAGAGCGAACATTTATTGCCGATGAATATAAAAAGTGCAAAGAAAAAAGAAATGTTCTAGAGCAGAAACTCAGCCCGTTGCAACAACAGCAAAACACGGTACAACAACAGATTGAGCAGCTTCAAAAAAATCAAATCCATCTGCAACAACAGCTTACTCAGACTGGGCAATATGCTGTATTAGATAAAGGCCTTTCAGCGCATTTGCATCAACTCGGGCAATTTATTCAAAACTACGAAGCGATTGAACAACAGCTTGGAAACCCTACTCTAGCTCGTCAAAAGCTATCGGAAGCTAAAAGTGAACTTAAACAACTGACGGCTCCGGTGGGGACAGTTGAACAGATTGAGGTAAAACTTGAGCAACAGCGTAAAGATAAAGAACAAAAAGTTACTCAAATTACTCAGCTAGACCTCATTCAACAAAAAGTTAAAATTTATCATGAGCTATATGCTGAGCTTCAGCAATTCACCGAAAAACATAGCCAAACCTCTGCTCAAGAACAGCAGCTTAAAACCGTTTGCCAGTTAGCTGATCAAGACTATCAAACAGCAAAAACAGAGCGTGAAAAATTACAGCAAATTTTGCAACAGCAACGCTTATTACATACAGAGAATATTGAGCAGTTACGTGCCAATCTTAAAGAAGGCGAAGCTTGTTTAGTCTGTGGCAGCACGCATCACCCCTACCGTATTGATGACAGCACAGTTTCCAAGGCCTTGTTCGATTTACAGCAGCAACAAGAACAGCAAGCATTAACCCTAGAGCAAACTAAATTTAACGCTTGGCAAAGCCAACAGCATGCTCTCACCCAGTGTCTTGCCGAACTTGAACAAGTTCAAAAATATTTATCTCAACTTAATGTAAAACAAGCAAACTTGCAGCAAGATCTTGTTCAGCAATTAAGTCTCAACCAATTGCAAATTGATATTGCTCAACCTCCAGAACAAATCTTACAAACTCTTAGCGAGCTTAGACAAGCAGCTCAAACTGCAATAAGTTCATTTGACTCAGAAAACTTGCGTTTAACCCAAGCGATTAAGCAGCAGAACCAGTTGCTTCAACATGTTCAGCGTAGTGAAAGCTTGCTCAATACGGCACAGCAATGGCAACAGCAAGTTCAGCATATTGTTCAGTGCCTATCTGAATCCGAGCAGCACGCATGGCAGCAGTCGAGTAGCCAAACGGCTAAGCAGACTTGGTCTATTCTTGATGCACGTGCTAAGCAACTTGAACAACAAGAACAGCTTGCTCAGCGTTTTGAACAGCAGCAACAAGAACTAAAAATGTTAGCTGCCAACCTTGAGCAAATGACCAAACAAATTAATGAGATCGACCAAAATCTCAAAGAGATTACGCTCAAGGGTCAACAAAATAATGAAAGAGCGGTATCGCTTATTCAACAAATGACAGGCCTTTCTGACCTTAAGCCTCATGATTGGTTAATTGAGCATGATGCCAAACGTCAGCATCAACAAACGGCTTATCATGCGTCTAAACAACGTTTTGAACAGACCAGACAGCACTTCGAGCAACAAAAACAGGCGCTAGATCAACTCAAGCATCAACACCAACACACCGAGCAACATCAACAACAGATTAATGCGCAAATTCAAAACTGGTTAAACGAGCATTCTGATTTTCAGGCGCAGGACTTTACGGCGCTCATTCAGATTAATTCAGCACAAGAGCAAGATATCCGTAACCGCCTTAATCATGCCGAACGTCTACTCAGTGAAGCCTCTTCTGCGCTTAAAACCATGCAAGAGCAATTGACTGATCACTTACAAACTCAACCAGATATTGAATACGAAAAGCTCGTTCCCCTCATTCAAGACAATATTGCAGAGCTTAAAACTCAACTGGAAATTCGTGATCAGCTCAAGCTTAAGTTAGAGCTGCACCAGCAAAATCTTGCGAAACAGCAACAATACGCTCAGCAAATTCAAAACATTCAGCAAGAAGAACATCGCTGGAGCAAAATTTCAGGTCTGATTGGCGATGCCAAAGGCAAAGAGTTCCGTGACTATGCCCAGCAATATCATCTGGATATTTTAGTGGAACATGCGAATCAGCAACTGGCGATGCTTTCTCAACGTTATACGTTAAAACGTCTCGACCAATCTTTAAGTCTTGCCATTATCGACCACGATATGGACGGAGAAATGCGTTCAGTTTCGTCTTTATCGGGTGGTGAATCCTTCTTGACAGCTCTCGCCTTGTCTTTAGCTATTGCCAATATGGCTTCAGGTTCAATGAAAATTGAATCTCTGTTTATTGATGAAGGTTTTGGAACCTTAGATGCATCTTCTTTGCATATGGTGATGAATGCTTTAGATCAATTACAAAATCAGGGTCGTCAGGTTGTTCTCATCTCGCACATTCAAGAAATGCATGAACGTATTCCTGTACAAATTCAAGTGAAGCCACTTGGTGCTGGCGCAAGTACCATCGAGGTCATTGGTTAAAACTAAAAAGCCCCGACATCCTGTCGGGGCTTTTTTAGAATCTGCGTTGGTATAACTCCTGTCGTACCTGTATGCATCCATTCATCACTGTTTATTGTTATTCTTAGAAACATCCTGTCTCCTGATGAATTCATAATAAGTGAAAACCACTTCCCGCCATAGCCGCAAAAGGACGCAATGAACGTACGAAATAGCGTACATCATCTTTTTTGCGAATAGTCTCTAGCACCAAATAAAGCAGTTCCCACACGGACCATGGTTGAACCTGCAGCAATTGCAGCCTCTAAATCACCTGACATTCCCATGCTTAAAGTATCCCAGTCTTGAGGGTGAGCATGTTTTTCTTTTACCTCATCAAACAAACGCTTAGCATCTGCAAAAGCGGCAGTATTGTCTGGCGCTGGAATCACCATCAAACCGCGTAGTCTGATTTTTGATAACGGGCTAATTTGAGCAACTAACTCGGCAACCTCATCTGGTGCACAACCATCTTTACTATCTTGCCCGTCAATATTCACTTGCAAACAAATATTTAAGTCAGATTGATCTTGAAGCCTTTGATTAGATAATCGTTCAGCAATAATTAAACGATCTACACCGTGTACCCAATCAAACTTTTCAGCCAAATTTTTAGTCTTGTTTCGCTGAACATGACCAATAAAGTGCCATTCAATTTCTAAATCTTGTAAAGCTTCAATTTTTTCCAAAGCTTCCTGTAAATAGTTTTCGCCAAATGCTCTTTGCCCTGCTGCATACATTTCACGCAAACTTTCACTTGGATGTGTTTTTGATACGGCTAAAAGTTGCACAGTTTCAGGCACACGCTGAGCATGTTCACAAGCACGCTGGATTTGCTGTAATACGTGCTGTCGCGCATCTTGCAGGTAATTCATTGACAAGGTTCTCATTTTCAAAAAACTTTTTTGCTTTTCACCTAAAGCGAGGTGTTGGTAAGCCTCAGTGAAAGCCGTATATTATTCTACAAAATAATGACATATTTTGATTTACTTGGGGAAATTATGGATATTACAGAGCTACTCGCTTTCTCTGTGAAAAATGGCGCGTCCGATTTACACTTATCTGCTGGCATGCCACCAATGATTCGCGTGGATGGTGAAGTCCGTCGCATTAACTTACCAGCTTTAGACCACAAAGATGTTCATCGTCTGGTCTATGACATCATGAATGATAAACAACGCCGTGACTATGAAGAAAAGCTAGAAACAGACTTTTCTTTTGAAGTTCCAAATGTTGCGCGTTTTCGTGTCAATGCATTTAACCAGAACCGCGGTGCCGGTGCAGTGTTTCGTACCATTCCATCAAAAGTACTCACGATGGAAGATTTAGGCTTAGGGCAAATCTTTAAAGATATTTGTGATTACCCACGTGGCATTGTACTGGTAACAGGTCCAACAGGTTCGGGGAAATCAACCACGCTTGCAGCGATGATGGACTACATTAACGAAAACCGTTATGACCACATTTTAACGGTTGAAGACCCAATCGAATTTGTACATCAGTCGAAGAAATGTTTGATTAACCAGCGTGAAGTGCATCGTGATACGCATGGCTTTAATGAGGCTCTACGCTCGGCATTGCGTGAAGACCCCGATATTATTTTGGTCGGTGAGATGCGTGACCTTGAAACCATTCGTTTAGCACTTACTGCTGCTGAAACTGGTCACTTGGTGTTTGGTACGCTCCATACGACTTCTGCTGCAAAAACCATTGACCGTGTGATTGACGTATTCCCTGCCGAAGAAAAAGACATGGTCCGTGCCATGTTGTCAGAATCATTACAGGCTGTTATTTCGCAAACCCTTCTTAAAAAGAATGGCGGTGGACGTGTCGCAGCACATGAAATCATGATTGGTATTCCTGCCATTCGTAACTTAATTCGTGAAAATAAAGTCGCACAAATGTATTCATCAATTCAGACTGGTGCAAATCATGGCATGACGACACTCGACCAAAGCTTAAAAGGTTTGGTATCTCGTGGTGTGATTAGCCCACAAACTGCACGTACTGCTGCAAAACACCCTGAATCATTCCTATAAAAATAATTAGAGAATAAATATGGATTTTAATGACCTACTCAACCTCATGGTTGAAAAAAAATCATCCGATCTTTTTATTACAGATGGTGTTGCGCCATCTATGAAAATTAACGGGCAAATTGTTCCAATTTCAAAAAATAGTCTTTCTGGGGATGTTATTGGTCAACTTTTACATTCCATCATGAGCGAAAAACAACGCAAAGAATTTGCAGACACTCGTGAATGTAACTTTGCCATTATGAACCGTGATAAAACGGCCCGCTTTCGTGTGAGCGCTTTTCAGCAGCGTGACATGCCTGGCATGGTGCTACGCCGAATTGAAACTAAAATTCCTTCCATTGATGACTTGCAGTTACCGCCCGTTCTTAAAGATTTATCAATGACTAAACGCGGCATCATTATTTTTGTTGGTGCAACAGGTACTGGTAAATCGACTTCATTGGCTTCAATGATCAGCTATCGCAATCACAATACTAAAGGTCATATCATTACTATTGAAGACCCAATCGAGTTTATTCATGAACATGCAGGCTGCATAATTACTCAACGTGAAGTCGGGATCGATACAGACTCATTTGAAATTGCCTTAAAGAATACTTTGCGACAAGCACCAGATGTGATCTTGATTGGTGAGATTCGATCTCGTGAAGTCATGGACTACGCGATTGGCTTCGCTGAAACAGGTCACCTTGTATTAGCCACAATGCACGCTAACAACGCCAACCAAGCGCTCGATCGTATTTTTCACTTCTTTGAAAGTGACCGCCACAGTCAGCTTTACATGGACTTATCGCTTAACTTAAAGGCCATGATTGCGCAGCAACTTATTCCAACACCAGATGGCAATTCACGTCGTGCAGCCATTGAGATTTTGATTAACTCGCCATTAATTTCAGACTACATTCGTAAAGGTGAAATTCATGAAATTAAAGATTTAATGAAACGTTCGCGTGAACTGGGTATGCAAACCTTTGACCAAGCGTTGTTTGATCTCTATAAAGCAGGCCAAATTACCTATAAAGATGCATTAAAACATGCCGACTCACCGAACGATTTGCGTTTGACCATTAAGCTTGCCGAAGAAGGACCTGATCAAATTGCAGGCACAAATCAGCATTTAACCTTCGACCGACAGTAATTTCTTCATAAAAAAAGGAAGGTTAAACGTAACCTTCCTTTTTTATTTGTTTTCTTTATGTGAAAACGATTATTTCTTGCGCAACACTTCCTGACACTCAGGTTCGTTACAGTAACCGTAGAGGTTTAATGAGTGACCTGTTAAGGTAAACCCATGTTGTTCTGCTACAGCATGCTGTTCCTTCTCGATAACATCATTAGTAAATTCAATAACTTTGTTGCAATTATAGCAAACCAAATGATCATGATGAT
Organism: Acinetobacter sp. V91_7; assembly: GCF_031799075.1. Taxonomy (NCBI): domain Bacteria; kingdom Pseudomonadati; phylum Pseudomonadota; class Gammaproteobacteria; order Moraxellales; family Moraxellaceae; genus Acinetobacter; species Acinetobacter sp. V91_7. The sequence continues at coordinate 25,466 of NZ_JAVQNT010000045.1, read as the reverse complement.
CTTCTTGCATAATTTCGAAAACAGAATGATTATTTTCGAAATGATGGCGCTGAATGATACCCGCAGCTTCAAATTGTGTTAACACACGGTAAACTGTCGCAAGACCGACATCTTCCCCTTGTTCTAACAAAGTCTTGTAAATATCTTCAGCACTAAGATGATGTTGCTTTGAATTTTCTAATAATTCCAAAATCTTAATTCGTGGAAGGGTAACTTTAAGTCCAGCTTTGCGCAAATCTTGATTGGAAATAGGCATGAAAAAAGGTCTCTCAACAAATCTCAAGTTGGAATAGGCAATAGAATTTAGATGAAGTATGATCTATCCTTTGATCAAATGCATCATAATTTATTGGGATAGTGTAGCAAAATGCAAAAACTCGTGCTGACGTTATTAGTCACTTCACTCCTTGCTGGTTGTTCAATCTTTGGTGTATATAAGGTTGATATTCCTCAAGGGACTCCTTTGACCAAAGCTCAGGCCTCTCAAGTACAAGTCGGCATGAATTTCCAGCAAGTGCGTTTTTTGCTTGGTAGTCCAACTGTGACTGATCCCCTCAATCCTCAACGCTGGGACTACATTTACAACTATATCCCGGGAACTTATGCTAAAAAGGCAAAAATCCCCGCAGCACATGGTCAGCATTTAAAAATTTACTTTGATGGCACTGGCACAGTAACTAAAATTGAAGGTTTAGAAACTATTCCAGAATCGCAACCAGGTTTACCTGCTTCTAAAGAAGCGATTTTAACTGCCCCACCACTATAATCGTTTTTTCTAATAAAAATAAACCCCTCAAGTGAAATACTTCGAGGGGTTTTATTTATGGGACTTATTACTTTAAGCGATTACTTTTAATATATCGTCCCACAGGATTCTTCTCGGCGCGGTTACGGCGTATATCTTTAGGGTTAATAGTTAAAGGTCTATAGACCTCTACCCGATCACCTGCTTGCAAAATCGCATGTGCCTCAACTTTTGCACCAAAGATGCCAAGTTGTAATGGCTCAGGCAAACTTACCAGTGTCTGCAAACCACTTGCCTCAACCGCTTGTAATGCAGTCATACCAGCTTCAAATGGAATAGCAACTAAAAACTGTTGCTCTGGGGCTGCAAAAGCAACCCACACTTGCTGAGCTTTTTCCATCAGATCATTTGTCCAATGACTGCAATCATGGCAATGACAATTGAAAGCGGTAAAACAATACGCACTGCAATACGCCACAAGTTATAGAACAACTCATTGCTAAAATTCATCGATTTACGCAAGTGGCTAATTTTCATAATCCAACCAGCAAAAATTGCATAGATAAGGCAAATGAGTAATCCCCAAAGCATCAAAATCAACGTAAAGATGCCATGAAGTTCAGGCACGGCCCAAACTGCAATTGCCAAAATAATGACGACCCATTGTAAAACGTACATCAGTTGACGTTGAGCAAGCTGTTCTTTGGCAAGTTGAATAAACAGAGCTGTTGTCATTACCGCAGTAAAAATCCAGGTAAAAACAGGAAGCTGTGCTTGAAGAGAAAAGAAACCAAACGCAACGACAGCAATTAACTGAGCCAACCAGATTGGAAGTGCAGTTTTTGTGGCACCTTCTTGAGAGTGAATTACAGACAAGCTATTTTGCCAGTAAAGTCCTAAGCCTAAACCACTTGCAACAAGTGCAAGTACGGTCGCATTACCCCATTCTTTAAACTCAACATTTGTCCAATGCCAAGGCTGTAAAGTCGTTCCCATTGTATTAGCTAAAACAAGAGAAGCGATTACGCCGACTGTCATTAGCACGATTAAAATCTGACGCGGAATAAAAGATAAAATTAAAGCCACAACCGCAAGGCCAGCAAAAACAATTTGCCCAGAAACACTATTATTGAGCTGTGCTGTCAGTAAGTTGCCAGCAGTACTCAGTACATTCCCTGCTAAAAATGGAATAAAAATAACCGCAAGCCAACCAGCCAAACGCCATTTTGGTGAACTATCTGCTTCACGAGTTAAGCTTGATAAAGCATTTAAGGCAGTAGTCTTCGACCGTTTTGCTAAGGCAATTTCCAAATAACAAACTGGCAGAGCCAATAACAGCATTGTGCCTAACCACAATAACCAGAAATCGATTTGACGATCAATCTGGATTCCCATAGCGGGTGCCAATGTCGCCATAATGATGAAAGATAAGCAAAACGCCATCAGGGGCGATAACCATCGTGACATAGGTATGTCCTGCATTATGCATTCCTTGAAAAAGACTATAGATATTTTGCCCGTCTCATGCCTGAAAATCAAAGTTTGCTCAATAAAAAAAGCAAACTACCGAAACGATAGTTTGCTGCGCTAACTAAAATTATAAGTTTTGTTATTTAAGTTATGCGAAAAACCGAGCAAACCAGTTTTTCCCTTTCTTCTTTTCTTTTTCTCTAATAATTCCCATCATGTTTTCTTTTACTGCCCCCACATAATCGGCATCGTCATGTTGAATATGGTTGATTAACCATTTTGCTAAAATTTCTTGTAGCTCTTTTTCAACAGTATGTCCCATTTCAAAACGCTCACGATATAACTCTATTTTTTTAATAAATAAATCATGAACACGTTTATGTGGTACACGATATTTATAATCAGCTTCCTCTTGCAAACTTTCTTCGAAAGTAAAATGTGATTGCGTATAATCAATAATGTTGTCTAAAACGTCTTTAATACGACGTCTATCTTCATCATCTTTTACATCATCAATTTCATTAATATAATCAAGTATTCGTTTATGTTGTTCATCAATAACCTCGATACCCGTATTATATTCTGAAGCCCATTTCATTTTCATACATCTCCCCAATGATGTTCAATGACTGTTGCATAAACCTCATGATATATTTAAAGAATATAAATAAAAACAAAGCTATTTTGTCGGCTTTATCATATAAAAATTATATTTAAATCAAGTCATTGTTTTTATTTGTTTTTAAAAAAATTAACCAACTAAAATAATAAAGTATTTTTTAAACAAAATACCTTACTATTAAATGTGAAATATATATAAATATCTCTATTCATACATTTTAAATATACTTTATATTAATACTGATCCGCACGAGTAATACGTTTAAGCTCTGGATTTTCCTGCTCACGTTTTAATCTTTCTACCTGAGTAATTGCTTTTTTAATCGGCTTACCATGTTGAAATAAAATCATTTCACCTGGTTGATAAGCGGTCCAGTTTTCATTATGTGTTAAAGGTTCTGTCGTTATAACTGCCACACGATCTTCAGGTGTAGTGACCTGACTAAAATCAACCTCAACATCTAAGTCAATTAAATGAGCCTGATTAAATGGATATTCTCGAACCAACCAATGTAATTTAGTTATCGCGTAACTAAATAATGCCTTCCCATTCGACAAACAATAATTAAATGTGCCGTATTCAGCAATTTGTGGAGAAATTTTTTCTAATACTTCAAATATCTCATCAAGACTCGGTTCTTCATAACCGAAAGCTTCAACCAGTTGATCAAGCAAATAACAAAATGCACGTTCACTGTCTGTATTACCCACAGGGGTAAAACGTCCACTTAGTGGTGGGTTAAAATCATGTAAATCACCATTATGGGCAAAAATCCAATGACGGCCCCACAACTCTCTAATAAAAGGATGAGAATTCTCTAAAGTAATTTTACCTTGAGTTGCTTTACGGATATGCGCGATCACGTTACGCGATTTAATAGGATAATTACGGATAAGATCGGCAATTGGAGATTCAACTGCCGACTGGTTATCGACAAATAGTCGGCAAGCTTTGTCTTCGAAAAATGCAATACCAAATCCATCACTATGATCTGAGGTAATTCCTGCACGCTGTGAAAAACCACGGAAAGAAAAAGTGATATCCGTTGGTGTTGCACAATTCATTCCTAATAGCTGGCACATATCGCTTTTAAACTACTTCTAATTACCTCATATACTCTATTGTGCATGAGAGTAAAATTGCTTGCAAATCTCAATATGTGCTGGCTATTAGAAAATAAGACATATTATTAACGCTGCCCCATTTTATTCATAACAAATGAAGTCGCTACTTTATTCACTTCCAGAAATACAAAATAATCTAGACAGTTAAATTCTTCATCAAAAAATGCCTGTTTCGATAGTTTTGACTGCATGCTCAAATACATTTGGAACAGTTTTGGCATACGCTCATCTTGTGGGAAACTGAACTCAGGATATTCAGGTTCATAGATTTTTTTCGAACGAATATCAATTGTTTTGCTTTCAGATAATTGCTGAATCTGGCGATGCGTATAGTACGCTCTAGCCAAATTATCTTGCAGATGAATACTGACACAGCCCATCAAATATTTAGCACGCATTGACCATAGCACTTTGGGTGCAAGGTTCAACCACAGCATCGATAACGCTTTACCATTACGAAAGCGAGGATGGACACAGGTACGCCCTATTTCTAACACATTAGGAAGGTGCGATAACTGAGGAACAATATCAAACTCATGTGCGCTGTAGCTTTGTGCGATCTCATGACCTTGAAATAATTTTAGACGGGTATACGCTACAATTTCTCCAGTCCACTTTTCACGTAAGACTGCATGCTCGCAACCAAAATCATAAATGTCTTGATCTAAGTTATCTTCAAAATGAATTCCAAATTGTTGGCTAAATTGTTGTGCACGAAATCGTTGTACATCTTGTAATTCTTTTAAATTATCAACCCACTCAAAACGAAATTGCGTTTGATTTATTGCTTTATGACGATTTAAAGGTAAAGTCCAGGTTTGGCGATATTGATTAAATTTTTCCAGCATAATGAACGCTCCTAGTGACACCCCTTACACTAGTCAAAGCTCATGACAAAAAAATGACCAAATTAAAATGGTATAAAAAAAGACCACCTAGAGTGATCTTTTTATTGAGAATAACAGTTTTATTAAGCAGTTTTTGCGCGATTAGAAATCAGTGTTCCAACCCCATGATCAGTAAAGATCTCAAGTAATGTTGCATGTGGTACGCGACCATCAACAATATGCGCACTAACAACGCCACCTTTAACAGCATCAAGTGCACAACCTACCTTAGGAATCATACCGCCATAGATCACGCCTGTTTCAATGAGACGATCAACTTCTTGCGTAGTGAGGCCAGTTAACAGATTTTTGTTTTCATCCAGCACGCCACTAATGTTTGTGAGCAAGATTAATTTTTCAGCACCTAATGCTTCTGCCACCTTACCAGCCACTAAATCGGCATTAATATTATAAGTATTGCCTTCTTCATCTACGCCTAATGGCGCAATAACTGGAATAAAGTCACTTTGGGTAAACATTTCAAGCACATCAGTTTTAACGCCAGTTACTTCACCAACCATACCTAAATCAATATGTTTGATAGAACCGTCTTCTTCTTGCTTTTCCATAAGTAATTTACGAGCACGAAGTAAATTACCATCTTTACCTGTTAAACCAATAGCACGGCCACCATGTTTATTAATCAGGTTAACAATCGATTTATTTACGCTACCACCTAATACCATTTCAACCACTTCCATGGTTGCAGCATCGGTTACACGCATACCGTCAATACGGTCAGACTCACGACCTAACTGCTTTAAAAATGAGTCTACTTGTGGCCCACCACCGTGAACAACAATCGGATTTAACCCTACCGTTTTAAGTAAAACGATATCTCGGGCAAATGAACTTTCTAGCTCCGGATCAGTCATCGCGTTGCCACCGTATTTCACCACCAGCGTTTTACCAGTAAAACGTTGAATATACGGCAAAGCTTCAATCAAGATTTTTGCTTTGTCGACACCGATATGCTGATGTTGGGGCATTACGCCTCTCCTTACTTAGGCCTCTGAAAGTTCTTGTGCAATTTGCGGATAGTGCTCTTGCAACATATCTACAAATTTTTGCTGGATTTCCTTTAATCTTAAAGGATTATCTGCGTCAAATCTTACTGTAAAATATTCACCAGTATTTGATGCTCGAATAATGCCAAAACCATCATCAAAATCAAGACGTACGCCATCGATTTTACTGATACGAGCACCTAAACGATGACTTAAAATTTCAATATCTTGTAATACATACTTTGGATCGGACTGATACGTACCAATATAGGTATCTTCTGTACAACATCTTTCTGGATAAGGAGCAAACAATTCGGAAATTGTTGTAGCATCAGATTGGGTAAAATATTCCATTACACGTAATGCAGCATATAAACCGTCGTCATAGCCAAAACCACGCCCATCATTAAAAACATAGTGGCCTGCATATTCTCCACCAAAAATGGCGCGTCCATTCGACTGAGATAAATAAGCCCGTAAAAAACTACTTCCCGTACGGATCATTTTTGCTTTTCCGCCGAGTTGTTCGACCGTTTTTTGAACCATGCGTGAACATTTCACATCAAAAACGATTTCTTGCTCTGGGTGCTGCTCTAGACACATTTGTGCAAAAAGTGACAACAATCGGTCTGCGGTCAATATCTGGGCTTTTGCATCTACTAAAACGACACGGTCACCATCACCATCCAAAGCAATGCCTATATCTGCTTGTTGCTCAATAATTGCTTTTCGTAAATCACTTAAATGTGCTGCATGTGAAGGATCAGGTGCATGGTCTGGAAACTCTCCATTTGGATTGGTTCGTAAAGCAATCACTTCGCAGCCCATTTTTTCCAATATTATTTTTGAGCAGTGTCCAGCAGAGCCATGTAAACCATCTAAAACAACTTTTAAAGGACGTTTTAACTGAATATCTTTAAAAATGGCTTGCTGGTATTTTTGGCAAAACTCAGTTTTAAATTGAGCCCCCGTTAACTCAAGAACAGAAATTGAATGGGCTGGTATATAAGTTTGAGCTTCATCACCAACCTGCTGAATCATTTCTGGAGACGGCGGTTCGCCTTTTAAAATCCACTTAATACCATTATCGGACTTTGGGTTATGGCTTGCAGTCACCATAATGCCATTGCCACCAAAATCTCGCGCAATGTAATACATCATTGGTGATGAACAACAACCAATGTTTGTGACCACTAAACCCTGTTCTATTAAAATTTCTTCAATTAAGTGTGCATAGGCTGGACTTGTGAGACGGGCATCATAGCCAATCACTAATTGAGTTTGTTTTGCTTGTTTGTATTGTTGTGCCAATCCGTAGGCAATCGAACGAACAACGTCCGTGGTCAAGTAAGAAAGTTTGCCTCTAATATCGTAAGCACGAAAAATACTTTTTGGAAATGAGTGTCTTACATTCATAGCGTATCTTCTATTTAAAGATCAATTCGATCTATCGCAAAAACATAGATTATTCAAAATTTTTGAAGGGTTTGTTTGCTAAAAAAGTTAAAAGAATATGAGTAAAGCGTGTTGTAATATAATCCAGTGTAACATTCAAGATGTAAAAAGAAACGCCTGTTCAACAGGCGTTTGATTTTCGTTAATATTTTCAAAAAACTTATTGTTTACCTGTGTGACCAAAGCCACCAGCGCCACGTAAAGTTTCTTCAAATTCTTCCACTTGTTCAAATTCAGCTTGAACAACTGGAACTAAAACGTATTGTGCTAGGCGCTCACCTGGTTCTAGACGAAATGTGGTTTGACCACGGTTCCAAACTGAAACCATCAATTCACCTTGATAATCCGAATCAATCAAACCAACTAAATTGCCAAGCACGATACCGTGTTTATGGCCTAAACCTGAACGCGGTAAAATTAAACCAGCAAAATTTACATCATGAATATAAATTGCCATACCTGTTTTCACTAAAACAGTTTGTCCTGGTTCAATGTCAATTGCTTCATCGACGCAGGCACGTAAATCTAAACCCGCTGAACCTGCTGTTGCATATGAAGGTAAAGGCCATTCTTTACCTAAACGCGGATCGAGCAATTTCACTTGAACTTTCATGGGATTTCCTAAAAATTAAAAAATTAACGCTTTAATAAAGCTTTTAAATTTGCCAGATATTGTTGAGCCTGTTCTTTAGGGTCAACATTAGCCGCAATTTTCTTTTTGCGCCCTAACCACTCCAACTCATCTTGAGGAAGTTCATCAAGGAAACGGCTTGGGGTCATCTGTCTCATCTGCCCGCCATTTTTACGCTGCTCTGCCAAAGTTAAGGTTAAACCTTGACGTGCGCGGGTAATTCCCACGTACATAAGACGGCGTTCTTCTTCAATGGTTTCTGCTGCAATTGAGTTTTTATGGGGTAAAAGTTCTTCTTCAAGTCCCATAATATAAACATATGGGAATTCCAAACCTTTTGCAGCATGCAAAGTAAGTAAGTTGACTTTGTCTGTATCTTCTTCTTCCTGCTGCTGTTCTAACAGATCAAGTAGAACCAGTTTTCGGATTACACTTTCAATGTTCTTTTCATCAACATCTTCTGCGCGATTAATCAGGTTTTGAATACTGTTAAATAAGTTCTCGATATTATCGAGCTTACTTTTCTCTTGTGCAGGTGTTGCAGACTGTTCACGAACATAATCCATATAGCCAGCTTCATTCATCATTTGACGAACTTTAGGCACAGGCTCATCATCTTCAAGCAATTCACGAGTAAACGTCGCAATAAAGTCGGCAAACTCATGAAGTTGAGTTTCGGCTTTTTTAGGAAGCACCATGCTTAAACGCTGGTCAGCAGAAGCACCAAGTAAAGACAAATTATTTTCTTGTGAGAATAAACCTAACTTCTCAAGAGTAACCGGCCCAATGGCGCGTTTAGGTGTATTAATAATACGTAAGAACGCACTATCATCTTCAGGATTAATAATAAGACGCAAGTAACTCATTACATCTTTAATTTCTGCACGAGCAAAGAAAGATGTACCGCCAGATAGCTTGTAAGGAATCTGCATTTGGCGAAGCTGGGTTTCTAATACACGCGCCTGAAAGTTACCGCGGTATAAAACTGCATAATCTTTCCAGTTTTTACCGTTCATCAGCTTGTGAGTCAGTAAGTCTTTTACCACGCGCTCTGCTTCATCATCATCATTACGACAAGTAATGATTCTGATGACTTCCCCATGCCCCTTATCACTCCACAATTTCTTATCAAAAATATGCGGGTTATTTTGAATCACACAGTTGGCAGCTTTTAAAATACGGCTGGTTGAACGATAGTTCTGTTCAAGTTTAATAATATGTAAATTTGGGAAGTCCTGCTTCAGCAAAGCCATATTTTCAGGCTTAGCACCGCGCCATGCATAGATCGACTGGTCATCGTCACCTACCGCAGTGAACTGCCCCATTACCCCAACTAAAAGTTTGACCAAAATATACTGAGCTGTGTTGGTATCTTGATATTCATCGACCAATAAATAGCGAACACGGTTTTGCCATTTATCACGTACTTCTGCATTTTCTTGCAATAAGCGCGTTGGCATAACAATCAAGTCATCAAAATCAACAGCGTTGTAAGCACGTAAATTACGTTCATACAGTTGGTAAAGATGCGCAAACTGTACATCTTCAGGTGTTTCACAAGTCGAATGTGCTTGCTCTGGCACGATCAGATCATTTTTCCAATCTGAAATTTTCTTCATTGCCTTGGCAATTAATTCTTTACTTTCTGCACCCGACAAATTGTCGCGATGCATCAGATCCATCAAAATACGTTTACAGTCATCTGCATCTAAAATCGAAAAATTAGCTTTTAAAGGTAAATTTTTAAGTTCTAAACGTAAAAGGTTTAAACCAAAAGTATGGAAAGTGGAAACCGATAAGCCTTTTGATTCTTCACGTGACAAAAGCTTGGTCACACGCTCTTTCATTTCACGTGCAGCTTTGTTTGTGAAGGTCATCGCGGTTATACGATGCGCTGGAATACGGCAATGCTGCACCAAATAGGCAATTTTACGAGTAATTACCGATGTTTTACCTGAACCAGCGCCAGCAAGCACCAATAAAGGGCCCTGAGTATATTTCATGGCTTCTTCTTGCTTGTTGTTCAATTGACTGGCAGATGACATCGCGTATTACCTCTTAATTTTTCGAGCATGATTATAGTCATCTCTGTTTTAGAATCCCAATAGTAAATCTACGGATATGTATAAATGATGTCTAATAATGCAATTTATGCGCCGCGGTTTGTCGTGGTTATTTATTATTCAGAGCCCATAAAAAAACCACCCGAGGGTGGTTTTTAACACAATAAATTAAATCTTATTGTTTTGCATAAATGCTGATTTCTACACGGCGGTTTTGTTCACGGCCAGATGCAGTTGAGTTATCTGCGATCGGGTTAGAAGAACCATAACCTTGTGCATCGATACGGCTAGATGAAAGGCCTTTACCAGCTAAATAGTTTTTAACTGATTGTGCACGTGATTGAGATAACGGAATGTTGATAGAGTCATTACCAGTGTTATCAGTATAACCAGTAACCAAAATCGCGCTCTTGTTATCTTCAGCCAATGTTTGAGCTACTTTGTCTAAAGTTGAATAGAAGTTTGGTTTGATGTTTGATTTGTTTGTATCAAAAGTAATGCTACCAGGCATAATCAATTGAACAGAACCATCTGGATTACGGCCAACGTCTACGCCAGTACCTGCCATTTGTTGACGTAATTTTTTCTCTTTCTGGTCAAGGTATACACCACCAGCGGCACCAAGAACTGCACCGATTGCTGCAGCACGGTTATTTTGACGGCTTGAGTTTGCATTTGACTTAGAAATACCGTAGCCAGCTGCTGCTCCAATTAAAGTACCTAATGCGGCTTTATCGTATTCAACGCCACCAAGATTATTACCAGTTGTTTGACAACCAGATAGTACTACTGCTGCCCCTACCACTGTTGAAATAACTAATGCACGCATTGCATGCCTCCTCACTTTGTGTGTTTTGTTGTCTGGATGAATAATGAAACAAAAACGAAGTATAAAACATTGATATTTTGTTAATAATAAACACTTTAGTTACTTTTTTGTAATATTTTGATGCACTTTCAGATGCTAGCTCATCACAATTTCTTCATTGTTGTCTAAGATGTCGTTGTATTTCATATTACGATAGTTATAGTTAAACAACTTTTCTATGGATTTTAGACATTCGGGGTCATTCATATGTCAACTGCACCCAATAAGCAATCTGCGCTAAAAAAAATTACACGTGGACTCACTGTAGGTACAGTCATTACAGGAAGTACGTTTTTTCATGGTCCACCTGTTTTGGCATTAGGTCTGACCAAGCTATTAAAAAAATCATCGAAAATAGATGAAACCAATATCCAAATTACAAATAGCTGGTTAGGTGTTAATAATTGGTTGATTGATCATGTCTTACCAAATCTAAAATGGGACATTACGATTGATGAGGGACTTGACCTAAATATGCAAGGTCGCTATCTCATGACTTGTAATCACCAAAGTTGGGTAGATACAACGGTAAACCAATATTTTGGTTTAACCCGTATGCCACTCACCCGCTTTTTTACTAAATGGGAACTCATCTTTATTCCTTTTGTTGGGCAAGCATTTAAAATTTTAGGCTTCCCGATGATGAAGCGTCACACCAAAGAACAGGTTGCAAAGAATCCTGAGCTCAAAGACCGTGACATGATGGAAGCACGTAAAGCCTGCGAGCAGCTTTTAAGTCAACCATTTACATTATTAAATTATTTAGAAGGTACTCGTTTTACTCAAGAAAAACATGACCAGCAAAAATCACCATATAAGCATTTACTTAAACCTAAAGCAGGTGGTTTAGCCCTTGCATTAAATATCTTGGGTGACAAAATTGATGCTTTGGTTGACATGACGATTGTCTACCCTAATGGCGTACCCGGATATAGTAATTTCTGGCTAGGTGATGTTTCAAAAATTGCGGTAAATTTGCGTAAAATTGAAATTCCAGATTGGGTTCTTGGTGGAAACTATGAAGATGACGCGGTTTACCGTGAACGTTTCCAACAATGGGTCCATGAAATTTGGACTGAAAAAGATCAACTTATTGAGCAAATAAAATCTCAATATCTCACTACGAACATTTAAGAAAGCACCCGTTATTATGCAAAACAGTTCTGGGAAAAAAACGAAATATCACCATGTCGACCCAAACAGTCTTTCATTTAAGCTGTTTTTGATCTATGACATCTTTATGGTGTTCATTATCATTTTTAACCTGTTCTGTCTGGCTGCAAATTTCTTTTTAATGAGCAGTATTGGGGCATGGTTCTTCGAACACATTCATTTGCCCCAAATTGTGAGCTTTTACCGTAATTCCCTTCACCCATGGGTAATCACATCAGAAGCATGGTTTATTGGTTTTTTAATTGTTGAGTTACTTGTCCGCTGGGGCATTGCGATTATTTATAATCATCATAAACGTTGGTTCTTTTTCCCTTTTATTCACTGGTATGAAATTTTAGCCATTATTCCTCAGCTTCGTTTTTTACGTTTGTTTCGAGCAGGGATTATTGCTTATCGCTTACATGAGCTGGGCTATCCGGTTGTTCCGCCAAGCTGGCGAAAGACAGGTTTGTTTTACTATCGCGTCGTGATGGAAGAGCTGTCCGATCGTGTTGTTATTACGGTAATTGATGGTATTAGATATGAACTTGAAACCAGTTCTAGCCATAAACAAATTATTCACGATTTGGTTAATCATCATCGTGAACAATTTACTGTCACCTTAACAGCATTATTACAAGAGTCTTTAGCAACTGCTTTAAAAGAACAAAAGCCAGCAATTACAAAAGGCGTTGGAAAAATTGTAGATCAGGCCATAGTAGATACCCCTGAACTAACCCAGTTATTACGCTTAATTCCTTTAGTAGGCGGTCGTATTGAGCAACAGATTCAAAGCATTGGCCAAAGATTAGGTGAGAATATTAGTGCAGGTCTAATTGAGCCTCTCATTGAAAATTCATCAACTCATCCAAATCCGACTTATCAATTAATTTCTCAAAAAGTGAGTGAAATAAATATTAATAATCGTCAGCTTGAGCAATTAGTTGAATCTGTCGTGTTCGAGACACTCGAGTCTGTACGAAAACAAGTCAAGGTCAAACAATGGCAACAAACGCTTGCGGAGTATGATCGAATCAAAGAATAAGCATTTACTTAATTTTTTATGAATCTCGCTAGAGAATTGGCACAAATTGTTCTAGCATTTGCCCTATTTACAATAAACTTAACGCTATTACAGCTCGTTTAACGCCTTGAAGGAAGACTTATGGCTGATATACGGATTACCGGCAGAATGGTTAACTTTAGCAGGATAACCTTCGATACCAATGATCATGATGTGATCCGCCAGCAATTATCAAATATATTAAATGAAGGTTCCTATCAGGGAACTTTAGTGATTATTGACAGTACAGTTGAGCAAGAATTAATTGCATTAATTCAACTTCTGGTGAGCTTAGGTTTGCAACCTATGGCGGTAATCGATGGTATTTTAGGAGATGAGGCTCGCGCTATTCAATTCCCTGTTTTACCAGCAGATCAACCATTACAGCGTATCAAAGCCACAACCGAACAAGTCGCGATTGTAGAAAAACCGGCTACCGCTCCTGCCTCGTCTTCAGCAGAAACAAAAAAACCACTAAACAAGATAGCGGTTGCCCATATTACCTCTTATCATGATGAAATTTTGCGTACAGGCCAATCCCTTGTACAAGATAACGGCGATATTATTTTAAAAGCTGGCATGAATAGTGGTTCTGAAGTTATTGCATCAGGAAATATACATATTTATGGCACAGTTCGTGGTAGAGTCATTGCTGGTGCGGGCGGGCACGCAGCTGCACGCATTTTTTGCCAATCTTTAGAGGCTGAGCTCGTTTCCATTGCCGGAACGTATTGTGTCGCAGATGATATCCCTAAACATGTGGTAAAAAAGCCAGTACATATATATTTAAATGAAAAGCAAGAGCTTGAATTTGAAGCGATTGAACTTTAGTTTATTAAGTAAATCACCAAAAAACAGCCCTTTTAAGGGTGAATGACCATAATAGGAGTGGATTCGGTGGCCAAAATTGTTGTCGTAACATCAGGCAAAGGTGGTGTAGGTAAAACTACAACGAGCGCATCTTTTGCAACAGGTTTAGCCCTTCGTGGTCATAAAACTGTTGTGATTGATTTTGATGTAGGCTTACGTAACCTTGATTTGATTATGGGTTGTGAGCGTCGTGTTGTTTATGATTTTGTCAATGTTATTAACAACGAAGCACGTCTGCAGCAAGCCCTTATTCGTGATAAAGATATCGAAAACCTTTATATTTTACCGGCTTCACAAACACGTGATAAAGATGCGTTGAGCGACGAAGGTGTTGCTCGTGTTATTGATGAGCTATCTCAAGAATTTGATTACGTTATTTGTGACTCACCTGCAGGTATTGAGCGTGGTGCGATTTTAGCCATGTATCATGCAGATGAAGCAATCATTGTAACGAACCCTGAAATCTCTTCAGTACGTGACTCTGACCGCATTATTGGTATGTTAGATAGCAAAACCAAAAAAGTTGAACAAAACGAAGGACGTATACGTAAACATTTATGTATTACTCGTTTTAACCCTGAACGTGCTGACCGTCAGGAAATGCTAACAATTGATGATATTTCTAAAGATATTCTACGCGTACCGACATTAGGTGTTATTCCAGAATGTCCAAGTGTATTACAAGCATCAAACGAGGGTAAGCCAGTAATTCTATATTCAGAAACTAAAGCTGGTCAGGGTTATGATGATTTGGTTGCACGCTTTCTTGGCGAAGACCGTCCTTATCGACACATCACAGCTCAACCTAAAGGCTGGTTAGCACGACTATTTGGAGCGTAGTTATGGCAGGATTCTGGAGTAAATTATTTAGCAGTGACGAAAAGCCATCAAGTGCTCAAACTGCAAAAGATCGTTTGAAAGTTATTGTTGCTTCTGAACAAGGTTTAGGCCGCCGTTTAAGCCAAGACAAGATTGATCAGATGAAGAAAGAAATCATGCAAGTGGTCAGTCGTTATGTAAGTGGTGTAGGTGAACAGCATATCCAAATGCAGGTTCGCTCTGAAGCAAATATCGAAATGTTAGAAATGAATATCAATTTACCTGAAGAACGATAATTCTATTTCTGACTGTTCAATAAAACAGAATCAAGGCAAAATAACGCAAGTTATTTTGCCTTTTTTAAAACTGAGGAGATTGTCATGGCATTATCACAGCCAGCAACTTTCAATGAAGAATGGTCCGATGAGCGTGTTTTTGCCTACCTCAACCAACTTCCGCCAGCGGGTGTGAACGCAGATTTTCATGTGCTCTACCATGCATTCAAACATATGCGTCCAACAGACTATGAACGTCTTTTGACTCAATTTATTGCGGACGGACGCGATATTAATGCCAAAGACCCTGAAGGCCAACGCATCCATGATGTGATTGCCAAATTTCCACGTCAATCGGCACCCTTTTTAGAAGTTCTAGCAAAGTTTGCTTAAAAATAAAAAGCCTCTTAAAGAGGCTTTTTTTTACCTAAATTTATCGATTACCAATCAGGAAAATACCAAACACCGTAAAAATACCGCCTGAAATACCATCAATCCATTTTGAAAAATTACGATAAGCTGATCTAAAACTCGGTAACGAAAAAATAAAAGTCACAAAGCAGAACCATAAAATCGTTTCAACAGTGACAATAATAAACAGTAACCAATGAACCTGATCAAGTTGAGGATTGGCTAAAAATAAAGAGAAAACACTACCAAAATAAATAACAGCCTTAGGATTTGATAGATTCGTTATAAGACCTTTAATAAAAAATAAGTAAGGTGCTTTGGGTAGCTCGACAGCAACAACATCTTCTTGCTGATTTTTTGAAAATGCTGAACGTAACATCTGATAGCCCAACCAACATAGATATAAGCCACCAGCAATGAGTAAACCTTGCTTTAACCAAGCCATTTTCTCAAAAATAAGATTTAATCCCATTAGTGCCAAACAAGCCCAAAACATAACACCTGCTGTTATGCCAGCAACCACTAACATAGCGTCCTTACGTGATCGACTAATCGCTGTTTGCGATACAAGGAAAAAATCAGGCCCTGGAGTAATAAGTGCACAAAAATGGATAAAAGCTAAAGTAATTAGAGCAAGTAACATGTTTTCCTCCAGATTTAATTCATTGTTATTTATTTAGGAAAAATACATTAGCATTTTTTACTATACGATAAAATCTTTAAGTCATTTTATGGAAATGTTTATTTTTATTTAAATCATAAAAAAAGCCTCCGAAGAGGCTTTTTAGCTATTTCATATTAAACCAATATATCTCGCTTACCATTAGGGCCCATTGCGCTCACAATGCCATTCTCTTCCATTTGGTCAATGATACGAGCAGCACGGTTATAGCCAAGGCTAAATTTACGCTGTAGCGATGAAGTAGAAGCTTTACGTGTTTCTAAAACAAATGACACACATTGGTCATAAAGTGCATCACGGTCAGAACCACCCTCACCCTCGTCAAAACCACGTGAAGTCGGTTCTTCATCAAATGGAGTCAAGATTTCATCGACATAGTCTGGTTCGCCACGTTCACGCCAAGCATCACATATACGGTTTACTTCATCATCACTAATGAATGCACCATGCACACGCTCAGGTTCGATTTTACCAGGCCCCAAGAACAGCATATCACCATGGCCTAACAGATCTTCTGCACCACCTGCATCCAAAATCGTACGCGAGTCAATTTTACTGTTTACCCGTAATGCTACACGCGTTGGAATATTGGCTTTAATCAAACCCGTGATCACATCAACAGATGGACGTTGAGTTGCAAGTAATAAGTGAATACCAGCAGCACGAGATTTTTGCGCTAAACGCGTAATCATTTCTTCTGCTTTTTTACCGACCTGCATAATCATGTCGGCGAACTCATCTGCCACAATCACAATAGATGGTAACGGTGTTAGACGAGGCGCACGTTCTTGTATTGCCGAGTCACTTGGTTTCCAAGTTGGATCAATTAGATCTTCTCCATTCGCAATTGCTTCTTCAACTTTACGGTTGTAGTCACTTAATTTACGAATTTTAAGAAATGACATCAGCTTATAACGACGTTCCATCTCATTCACACACCAGTTCAACGCGCTTACTGCATCTTTCATGTCAGTAACAACTGGAGTTAATAAATGTGGAATATCATTATAGTTTGCAAGTTCTAGCTGTTTTGGATCGATTAAAATCAAACGCAACTGGTCAGGTGTATATTTAAGCAACATCGATAAAATCATCGAGTTTACCGCAACCGATTTACCCGAACCTGTTGTACCAGCAACTAACATGTGCGGTGCTTTCGCTAAATCAGTTAATACTGGATTACCTGAAATATCTTTACCCATTGCCATACTGATTAATGCGCTTGGATCTCGATAGGTTGGCGTTTCCAATAGCTCAATCAAACGTACCATTTCACGAGCGCTGTTTGGCACTTCAATACCAATATATGGTTTACCCGGAATAACCTCTACCACACGCACAGAAGCCATCGACATTGAACGGGCTAAGTCACGTGAGATATTCGTTACCTTAGATGCTTTAACACCCGGTGCTAAATCTAACTCAAAACGGGTGACTACTGGCCCTGGCTGAGCTTCAACCACTTGAGCCTTAACATTAAATTCTTGTAACTTAATTTCAAGTAATTCAGATAAACGTGAAAGCTGCTCTTCAGTAAAGTTAACTTTCTTATTCGGATCAACCTTATCAAGCAGCTCAAGGCCAGGTAAAGTTGGCAAATCCAAACGCTTCTTGGCAACCTGCATTGCACGAGACATTGGTCGACCAGCTGCATCTGTTAATGGCGCATCTAAATCGAAATCATCTTCATCAATATCAGGATTTTCCTGAGGTTTCCCAGCAGTTTCTTGCCATGCCTCAATAAACTCTTCTTTTGAAAGTTTATCGGCCTGAATAGTCGTTTGAATAGGAGCTTTTACAAATGCTGAAGATTGCGCATAACTACTTGCTCTTACAGGTTCAGCGGGCGCAATATCTTCATCTATCAATAAGTCATCAAAGTCTTCAAAAACTTGTTCATTTGCTAAATTTTTAGGTGACTGATTTACATTCGATAAAGGTGAAGAAGTTTCTTTCGCAATATTCACCGATTGCGAAGTAGGTTCTGCATCTACATGTTGCTCTTGAACAAATGGTGTATGCACATCTGTTGCAGTTTTGCTGTTTGGAACCGCAGCAAGTAATTCATCAAAAATCTCATCATCATTCCAATCAAGACCATGTAAATCTTGTTTGGGTGTAGGTTGAGTTTGATGAACTTGAGAAATTGTTTGCTGGAATTGCTCATGAGCAGGAACTTGTTCTGTTGAATCATCAGCTGCTCTCAAAAGTGCATCAATTTCTTGCTTATGGCTCGCATCATCACGTTGTAAAGCACGCCATACCTCACCAGTAGCAACTAAACGTTGGCTGTCTTTTTCAAGCTTATGGGCTTGCTCAAGCGTATGCTCGAAGTTTTGAGTATTTGCAACTGGTGTATCAACTACAGGTTCAGGTCGGCTCTGCTCTTTTGCTAACACATCGGCAAATAAACGCTCAGCAACCGCATCATGTCGTGTTGCCGCAGATTGTGGTTGAGTACTTTCAGATTGGACTGATGCTACTTTCTCATTTGAAGCATTTGTCTCTGCATTTTCTGCAACTTTAACCGCGGCTGCTTTATTAGCAGGCTGTGTTGTTAAATCATAATCCGATTCGTTCGGTGATACGTTTTTATAAAATAAATCTTGTAAATAACTTGGTGTAGCTTTAAGCGTAATCCATGTTTTGCTCCATTGCACCCCAAATGCAAGAGTAAACAAGACCACTCCGAAAACCAGTAAAAATAAGGTCGCACCGTAAATTGTTAGCAATTGAGATAAGCTCTGACCTAACTCGTAACCAATAATTCCCCCAGCTGCATTATCTAAAGTATCAGCAGGCACATTCCAATGTAAATAAAGTAGGCTAGACACAACCAAAATTAAAAAGAATTGTGCAGCATAACGAAATGGGCGGTTTAAAAAACTACGCGGCCACCACACCTGAATTGCTTCAATGAAAAGGAAAATTGGAATAAGCAAACTTGCCCATCCTAAAAAACCAAACAGCAAATCTGCAATCCATGCACCAGCAATACCACTTGCATTGGATACTTGCTGAGTATCACTGGAAATATGCATCCAGCCCGGGTCAAATGGTGTATATGTTACTGTTGCCAGAAACATATAAATGCCAAAAGAAACCAAGAATAATGTCATCAATAAGCGCTGTGCATAAACACTCGACACCGCAGTCATATACTGTCCTGTAACCCATTTAATTATTGGTTTAGAGATGTGAAGAACTACACTTAGATCTTCAACGAATGAACTTTATATTATGCACCTGTTCTTACAAAAAAGGTGCATGATTCTTTACAGTTGTTGTTAACATGAGCCACTTCTATATTGTTATATAACTTAATTCGATTGACCTGATCAATATTATCCACATTGATTTAGCGCTATTGATCGACAAATTCACGTATAATTTTCAAAATTCTCGAAATAAATAAGGATACCCTCAATGAGTGCTCGTCATTCTCGGTTAATTATTCTCGGTTCTGGTCCTGCTGGTTATAGTGCAGCTGTCTATGCGGCACGTGCCAACCTTAAACCTACTTTAATTGCAGGTTTACAACTAGGTGGCCAACTTACAACAACAACCGAAGTTGACAACTGGCCGGGCGATCCTGAAGGTTTAACAGGTCCTGCATTAATGGATCGTATGCAAGCACATGCTGAACGCTTTGGTACAGAACTCGTCTATGACCATATTAACGAAGTGGACTTAAATGTACGTCCTTTTGTTCTTAAAGGTGATATGGAAGAGTACACATGTGACGCTTTGATTATTGCAACTGGTGCTACGGCTCAGTACCTTGGTCTAGAGTCTGAACAGAAATTTATGGGCCAAGGCGTAAGTGCCTGTGCAACATGTGATGGTTTCTTCTACAAAAATCAAAAAGTGATGGTTGTAGGCGGTGGTAACACTGCAGTTGAAGAAGCGCTTTATTTATCAAATATTGCTGCACATGTAACGCTAGTACACCGCCGTGATAGTTTACGTTCTGAAAAGATTTTGCAAGATCATTTATTTGCCAAAGAAAAAGAAGGCAAAATCAGCATCATCTGGAATCATGAAGTTGAAGAAGTATTGGGTGACAATACTGGCGTAACAAGTGTTCGCCTTAAATCAACTCAAGATGACTCTAAGCAAGACGTAGAGGTTCACGGTCTATTCGTTGCAATCGGTCATAAACCGAACACTGCAATGTTTGATGGTCAATTAAACTTACGTGATGGCTATATTCAAGTGCAAAGCGGCACTTCAGGTAATGCAACAGCAACTTCTGTAGCTGGTGTTTTTGCTGCTGGTGACGTAGCTGACAGTATTTATCGTCAAGCCATTACTTCTGCTGGGTCAGGTTGTATGGCGGCACTTGATGCTGAAAAATATCTAGATAATCTCGGTTAATTCAATTAACACAAAAGACATTCAATGCTCTATTGAATGTCTTTTTTAATAGTGTTTTATTTCATCATATTTTCAAAATGGTCCAAATGCGTAAAACATCCCGACCTCGTCTGATATTGATCAATCTGAGGAACTAACCGTTGAAAGTGTTCAGACTGGACATGTCGATCTAATGCGACTCGATCTACCCATTCTTCAATAAAAACAAAATGTCCTAAATTTTTTATATCATGATATAAATCGTACGCAATACATCCTTCTTCACATCTCGTTTTTTCAACGAGTTCTTGATAAAGCGGCAAAACAAAATCAATTTTTTTAATATCAATAAAATCTTCTGCAATAAGTTTTAGCATTAAGCAAACCTTTTCTATTCGTTCATTCATGCTAAAGATGAACAATAAAAATTGTCAATGAAGCTCAGTTACGTTAATTTTGAATCATTCTATTTCATTTTATCTTCTATGCAGAAACTTCCACTTTCTCAATTCATTTTCCCTGACCCCATTGAATCTGATCCGGATGGTCATGGTTTAATTTGTATTGGTGCTGATCTCTCCCCTTCTACTCTCTATGAAGCGTACACCCATGGATTATTTCCGTGGTTTAATGAAGATGAGCCCATTTGTTGGTGGAGTCCCGAACCTCGTTGTGTTATCTACCCTCAAAATTACAAGCCGAGCAAGTCGCTACTTAGAAATATGAAAAAATATGACTATGCGATTACGGTAAATCATGCCTTTGAACAAGTTATTCGCTCATGTTCTTTACCAAGAACTTATGCAGATGAAACATGGATTAGTGAAGATATTATTCAGGGCTACTGTGAAATGTTTCAGGCTGGTTATGGTTATAGCGTAGAAGTCTGGCACGAAAAAAATCTTGTTGGAGGTTTGTACGGCATTACGATTGGCAAAGGGTGCTTCGGTGAGTCAATGTTTAGTAATGAAACAGATGTTTCAAAAATGGCTTTTTACACATTAATGCTGATTGGACAAGAAAATCAGCTCCCTTGGGTAGACTGCCAACTTGTAAATAGTCACTTAATTAGCTTGGGCGCTTGTACACTTTCTCGTCAAGACTACTTAAAATCGTTACAAGATGTAATTATTCACCCCTCTATCAATTGGAAAAAGTATCAAGAACGTGTATTTTCAAGTAAAACAATAGCATTAGATGCAAAATTAATGGAATGATAACAGGAGGGACCAATCATGAAATCATATCACCCGAAGTCCCTTTTAAATGATCTGCAGTATTATATTACTCCACCTCATGATTGCAGCTACTTAGAAAATAAATCGGCGCGCATGGTGTTTTTAGACCCTATTCATCGGATTGATGTGGTCACTCTTTCAGAACTTTCTCGTTTAGGATTTCGTCGTAGCGGTGACTTCGTTTATCGCCCTGAATGCCATTTATGCAGACAATGTTTGTCTTGTCGTGTTCCAGTTGCCGACTTCCAAATGAATAGCTTGCAAAAAAAGGCATGGAAACGAAATCAAGACCTGACTATGACTGTTTTGCCTACTCAGCAAGCAGCACAAATTCATTACGATTTATATGAACGCTATATTAATGAACGCCATGCTGATGGTGATATGTTTCCACCTAGCTTAGATCAGTTTGAAAAGTTTTTAGTACATAGTTGTACAGATAGCTTTTTTCTTGAGCTTTGGAAAGATAACCGTTTAATCAGTGTGTCTACCTGCGATCTAATGGATGATGGGCTATCTGCGGTTTATACTTTCTTCGACCCAGATGAGCACCGAAGATCACTTGGTGTGTACTCAATTCTTAACCAAATCGAATATGTTAAATCGCTTGGTTTAGAATATCTTTATTTAGGCTATTGGGTACCCCACTCAGCAAAAATGAATTATAAATCGCAATATACCCCTTTAGAACTTCTATTAGATGGACAATGGCGTCGTTTAAACAGATCCTTATCACCAGAAGAAATACAACAGTTAGGTACCTCTCTGATGACAACATTACCTTCTGAATGGAATAATTTAATTATTAAATGATTTTAATCCTGTCTTTTTGTTAGGTCAGCAACTAGATAGGAGTTTTAAAATAACGATGCAAAATCATCGGTACATGTTTTTACCATAATTACAGCATGTTCACGCCCACCTTCTTGGGTAGGATAATAATTACGACGTAGATCTATTTGGTGAAAACCTGTTTTCTCATACAGACCAATTGCTGCTTTATTACTTTCGCGAACCTCTAAAAATATTTGTACTGGCTGATTTTTTAACTGATCAATTGATGCATTTAATAATTCATATCCTAAGCCCTGACCTTGCATTTTAGGATCAACTGCCATGAGTAATAGATTCGCTTCATCTAGCACTGGCTGCAAAATACAAAACCCAACGACTCTATTTTGTGACTCAATGACTGTACATTGATAGGAATTCAGAGATTCTACAAATTGCTGTCTTGACCATGGATGTGTTTGCACTGATTTTTCGATTTGTACAACAATATCAATATCAGTGTTTTGCATAGTACGAATCATGAGTTCCAACACAATCAGAGTTTTAAAGTAATGCGTATTATAAAAACTTCACAAGAAAAAACGAGCAAAAAAAAGGACAATTAAATTGTCCTTTTTTTTGCTCGTTTTTTTTAGAGACCTAACTTTTCACGCCAAGTTGCCAGCAATGCCGTAGTGTCAGAATCATTTGGATGAAATTTTGGTCTTAAGAAATCAAGTAACTCTGGAATCTGGCGGGTCATAAAACCTTTACGACCATACATGAACTTAAGCATGTATTTAGTATCTTTCCAAGTTAATTTTCCATCGGTTTTTAATAACTTGGCAGTAAAATGTGTCTGCGTTGCAAAAATTAATGCCATTGCAATGATTAAAGCCGTTGAACGCATAAAATAAGCTTTTGGTCCTTGTCCATACATACTTGTATACACATCAAATGCCACAGCTTTATGCTCATTTTCTTCTACCGCATGCCACATCCACAAATGATACATCGTGTCATCTTGGAACATCGCTTGAATTTCAGGATTTTGTAAAAGTTCAGCTGCAATGGTAGATGTGAAATGCTCTAAAGCACAAGTTCCGGTCAAATCAATCATTTCTTTGGTATAACCAAAAGGTTTCATTAATTTAGTGACAACAGCAGTACCCACCTTAATAACAGTACCAGTCTGTTTTTCCATATGACGGACATCATACCCATAAGCTTGCGCTGAAGCATTAAAAGCAAGATGCTCTTTTGAATGCATAGCTTCTTGACCAATAAAGGCGCTAATTTCTTTTTGAAGATCGGGATCTGCAAGTTTTGGGTCATTTCGCACAGCACGCGTGCTATTTACAAAGAACTGTTCACCTTCTGGAAAAAGGGCCGATAATGCTGTCATAAAATGGGTTAATCCTGCATCATAATTCGCCCAATAACGAGGGACTTGAGCAAATTCAAAGTCCATACGACGAACAGGGAAACTAGCACCAGCACGATTGGAAATATTTACTTTAGCATTCATCTCAGACTCCTTTTAAGCGAATAGCTAATCCACTTATAACTTTATTTATTTTCTTAATATTTATAATCATACGTCTTTCAATGTGCCAATTAAGTGCAGATGAGGACAGAGAAATATCAGATGAGGTCATTCATAACCCCATAAAGGTGCATAGATCTGCTAATAGTTATTGTGAGTACTTAAAAAGAAAAAGGGCTACTATGAGCCCTTTCAAATCAACATAGATTTAAATTACAAACCTAATTTTGCTTTCCATGTTTTCAATAGGCCTACTGTATCCAAATCATTTGGATGAAAACCAGGCTTAAAGTAAGCTAGCATTTCTTTAGCCATACCAGTAATGATACCTTTCGATGGGCTATATGCGTATTTATAAATCACAGATAGCTCATCCAAATTTAACTTTTTATCTTGCTTTAATAGACGAAGTACAAAAGAAGACTGAATCAAGAAAATCAAAGTCATCGCAAATACTAGAGAACTCGTACGCAAAGCATAAGCTTTTACGCCTTTACCAAATACACCTTCGTACACATCAAAAGCTACGGCTTTATGCTCATTTTCTTCGATAGCATGCCAATACCACATCGTTGACATTGTTTCATCTGTCATCAACTCTTGAATATGCTTATTGACTAATAACTGTGAAGCAATGGTAGCGGTAAAATGTTCAAGTGCTGTTGTAGCAGTCAGGTCAACCATTTCTTTGGTCATGCCAAATGGTTTGACAATTTTTACAAAAGCTTGAATTGCTGTTTGAATCGCTGTATCAGTAAACTTCTCTAACGTTTCAACGTCGTGACCAAACTTTTGAGCAGAGGCATTAAAATTCACATGCTCTTGAGTATGCATTGCTTCTTGCCCAATGAAAGCACTAATCTCTTTCTGAAGCTCTTTATCATCTTTGATAGAGGGGTGATAACGTACAGCCCGTACACTATCAATAAAGAATTTTTCACCTGCCGGAAACAACGCCGACAATGCTGTCATAAAGTGTGTTAGTCCAGCAGAACCATTCATCCAATATTCTGGTACATCATTAAAGTCAAAGTTCATACGACGTACAGGAAAGCTCGCCCCTGCACGATTAGTAATATTCACTTTAGCATTCATACCCAAAGCTCCTTAATAAGTAACCCAAGTTACTCAAACTTTATTGTTCGTTTTCTTGATTCTTATCATACAAATTTAATAAAAAGGATTAAGTGTAAATAAGGACATTGAAATATCAGTTAAGGCCAGCTTTTATCGTGATTGTTAGACAATTGAATATAAAAAAAGCGCTCTAAAAAGAGCGCTTTTTTTTTCACTGAAAGTGATTATGCAGTTACTTTCGCAACAACACCAGCACCTACAGTACGACCACCTTCACGGATCGCAAAACGTAGACCTGGGTCCATTGCGATTGGGTGGATTAATTCTACTGACA